>JAGDXY010000017.1 GCA_023256495.1 Microcaldota archaeon | reverse complement strand
AAGGTATTTGCAACCTTATCTGGTATATCATTCATTAATAATTAATTATGCTTTTTCTGATATTTATACCTTTTCTTTTTTAATTAAACTTTCAAAAAAGCGAAAATATTTTAATTATATACTAATAAAATATAATAGATACTTCTTATGCTCAATGGTGTGTAATATGGCAAAATCATACGTTGAATTTGAAGTGAGCAAGGATATAATGGATAAAACATTAGAGGGTTTAAAAGTAGCAAAGCAGACAGGTAAGGTTAAGAAAGGAGTAAATGAAGTAACAAAGAGTGTTGAGAGAGGTTTAGCCTCACTTGTGATAATTGCTGAAGATGTAGAACCTGAAGAAGTAGTTTTACATCTACCAAACCTATGCAAGCAGAAAAACATACCATATACTTATGTTGCGACAAAAGAGGAATTAGGTAAGGCAATTGGTATAAACTCATGTTCCTCTGTTGCTATAGAAGATTTTGGCGATAGCAAATCATTGTTCAATGAGATTTTGGCTTCTTTAGGCAAAGCAAATAAGGAGGAGAAAAAAGCTGAGAACAAAGAGGAAGGTGAAAAAGCTAAGAAATCAGAAAAGAAAGAGTGATCCTAAATGGCAGAAGGTTATTTGGCAGAGATTGTTGAATTTGTAGGAAGGACAGGCATTTATGGCGAGGTTAAGCAGGTTCTATGCAAGATTTTAGAGGGACCAGATAAAGGAAGAGTAATAAGGAGAAATGTAACTGGAAAGGTTGCTGTTGGTGATATAATCAGGTTGCTTGATACATCAAGAGAAGATAAAGAGATTAAGGCGAGATAATGAAGTGCTATTATTGTCAACAAGAAATTCCTAAAGGTACTGGTTTATTATATGTTAAGAAAAATGGCTCTACTCTATACTTCTGCTCTAATAGATGCTATAGGTTAGCTATCTTACAAAATAGAAAGCCAAAGAGGAAAGAAGAAGAGTAAAGAGCTATGCAAAAGGCTATCCTTGTTCACTTTGGTGAAATCTGGTTAAAGGGAAGGAATAGGGTTTTTTATATAAATAAGTTAATCTCCTCTATAACTGAAAAACTTAATGGTCTAGATTTTAGCATAGAAAGAAGATTTGATAGAATTGTAATCTATACAAATGAATTAGAGAAAGCAAAGGAACGTTTAGCGCATGTATTTGGCATAAGTCATTTTGAAGAAGTAGAAGAATTGCCAACAAAGAAAGAAGAGATAACAAGATATTTAATAAACAAGTTTAAAGAGGAGAATATAAAGAGTGTTAGAATAGAAGCACATAGGAGTGATAAGACAATTAGCTTTAATTCTATAGAACTTTTGAATTTTATAAAAAGAGAGGCAAAAAAGATTAATGTAAAATTAGATTTCAAGAACTTTGAAAAGAGAATATGGATTAATATGACAAAAGATATTACTTATATCTATAGTAACAAGATAAAAGGCCTTGGAGGTATGCCAGAAAAGACCTCTGGAAAGGCAATCATATTATTATCTGGTGGTATAGATTCTCCTGTTTCTGCTTTTTTAGCAATGAAAAGAGGCATAGAACCCATATACCTACATATACATCCTTTCAATGATAATAAAATTGCTCTAGAAAATGAAAAGATTAAAGAAATGTTTTCTCTTTTAGATTCTTATGTTTCTAGTATAAAATACTTTATACCATCTTATATATTTCAAGCAGAAGCTATAAAAGCAGGGCAGTATGAGGTTATAATGTTCAAAAGATTTTTATTGAAAATCGCTGAGAAGATAGCAAAGAAAGAAGGAGCATTGGCAATATATACTGGTGATAGCCTTGCGCAGGTCTCATCACAGACATTACAAAATATATATACAGAGAGCTACAATATAAGAATACCTATATTTAGACCTTTGATAGGATTAGATAAAGAGGAGATAGTCTCTTTGGCAAAGAAAATAAATACCTTTGATATCTCAGCAAAACCTTATCCTGATGTTTGTTCAATATTTGCTAGACACCCAAAAACAAAGAGCAATATAGAAGAGATATTAGCTTTAGAGAAATCTATGAATTTTAGTACTATTATAAAAGAATCCTTAAAAAGAGCGCTAAGAGTTGATAGTAGCATAACCAGTTAATCTCCATCTTTGTGAGATATTCCTCATTATAGAGATCTTCATATTTTTATCTATTATTATAGGTCTTTTTGCTATAACCTCTATTACATCTTTCTTAACTTTTGTAATATAGCCAACTACAGTGCCAGTGCCTATACCCATTATTATTGGTTCATTCTCTCTAAAACCTTGTTTAGGTATATCGCTTCTATTTAGGTCAAAATATCTTAGTGTAGCTTGTGTGATTGGCTCAGGAAGTTTTCCTGCTAAACCTACAACCTGACCAACTAATGAGTCTGCTTTTGTTATTGCAGGGTCTAAAGGAGTGCCTATTGCTATTAAGCCACCTGGTTTTGCCTCTTCTAACTTATTTGTTGATGTAGATAATGAAAGAATCTTTGTTATTATTGGTGTATATTTATCTTTTTTGTTATCTTTTATTCCTGGTCTTATTTCTATCTCATCTCCAATTCTAAACTTACCCTTTATTATTGATCCGCCTATTACACCACCAATTAGCTCATTTATTGGTGTTCCTGGTCTATTTACATCAAATGATCTTGCAACAAACATTAATGGATCTGAGTCTAGATCTCTTTTTGGTATCGGCATCTCTACAATCTTTGATAACAAATAATCTATATTTATATTTTTACTTGCTACTACTGGAATTATCTCGCTGTTTTCTATTACACTTCCTTTTATAAAATTCTTAATTTGTTGGTAATGCTTTTTTGCAGCATCTTTTCCTACTATATCAACTTTTGTTTGTACTATTATTGTATTTTTTAGACCTAAGGCATTTATTAACATCAAATGCTCTTTTGTTTGCGGCATTGGACAAGGCTCATTTGCTGCAATTACGAATAAAGCACCATCAATTAAGTTAGATGCAGCAATTGCTGTTGCCATTAATGTTTCATGTCCTGGAGAATCTAGCAAAGAAATTCTTCTTACTATCTTTCCATTATTACAATTTGACGTACTATAATCAATTGCATTTGGATCATCGCTACACTTTCTTATTATTGCATCTGCATATCCTAGCTTTATTGTCATACTCCTCTTTATACTTTCACTATGCTTATCAGTCCAAGTATGGGTTAGAGCATAAGTAAGAGTAGTCTTACCATGATCTACGTGGCCTAGTGTACCTATATTTAACTCGCTTTGTTCAAACATTACTTTTCACTTTTTTCTTTTTTAGCAAAGAATTCATCTAGATTAGCATTACCATATTCTTCTATTACAGTATTTACTTGTTTTGTATCATTTGAGATTGTATCCCCTCTTACAGTCTTTCTTCTCTTTACTTTTCCTTTTCTCTCTTTTATAATTATTCTTATCTTCTTAGTTCCTTCTATACCCTTCTTTCCTGGAAAACCGCTAATATCTGTAAATCCAGTGATCTTTAAAGTAAATCCATTTAAGCCAACTATACTACCATCTATTACTTCACCAATTTTCTTACCTATTATTAATACTTCTTTTTCTTTTTGCACCTCTCTTTGTGCAGTTTTTCCACTTTTCCTATCAGAAACAACTAATTGCATCTTATCACCACTATTTAATTATCTATACATATTACCTGGAGCATCTTTAAATCTTTCTATCTTTTCAGCTAGCTCTTTTGGAACTGCAGGCTTAATCTCTTTTAATGCATTCAAGAAGTCTTCTCTAGTAACCTCATTTCTATTTGCCCTAATAGCATTCATACCTGCTTCTCTTACTACATTTTCTATCTCAGCTCCTGTATAACCCTCTGTCAGTTCTGCAAATTCCTCTAATTTTACATCTTTTGCTAATGGCATGCGCTTTGTATGTACTTTAAATATCTCCAATCTTGCTTCTCTATCTGGCATAGGTATCTCTATTATCTTGTCAAATCTTCCAGGTCTTAGTAATGCAGGATCTATAGCATCTGGCCTGTTTGTAGCACCTATTACTACTACTCCTTTTAGCTCACTTAAGCCATCCATCTCAGTTAATAATGTATCTACTACTCTCTCAGTTACTCCAGAATCAAAATCTTCTGTCCCTCTTATATGTGCAATTGAATCTATCTCATCTATAAATATAATGCAAGGGGCTGCTTGTCTTGCTTTTCTAAATAGCTCTCTTAATGTTTTCTCACTCTCTCCAACATATTTACTAAGTATTTCAGGTCCTTTAATACTTATAAAGTTAGATTCTCTCTCTGTTGCTACTGCCTTTGCAAGCAATGTCTTTCCAGTTCCTGGTGGTCCAATGAGTAATACTCCTTTTATTGGCCTTATCCCCATCTTTTCAAATTTCTCTGGTTCCTTCAATGGCAATTCTACTGCCTCTCTTAATTCTTGTTTTACTTTTTCTAGATCACCAACATCAGTCCAATGAACATTAGGCCTTTCTACAAATACCTCTCTCAATGCGCTTGGTTGTACTACTTTTAATGCATTCATGAAGTCATCTTTGGTAACCTTTAAATTAAACAGTATTTCATTTGGTATTGATCTCTTATCCATTATTTGTGGCAATATCTTTCTTAATGTAGACATAGCTGCTTCTCTTACCAATGCAGCCAAGTCTGCGCCAGTGTAGCCATGTGTTATTCTTGCTAATTCATCAAGATCTACATCATCACTTAGAGGCATGTTTCTCGTATGTATTTGTAATATCTCTTTTCTTGCCTTCATATCAGGTACTCCAATCTCTATTTCTCTATCAAATCTTCCTGGTCTTCTTAATGCAGGATCTAGCGCCTCTGGCCTGTTTGTAGCACCTATTACAATTACTTGCCCTCTTGCAGGCATACCATCCATTAAGGTAAGCAACTGCGATACCATTCTTCTTTCTACTTCATTTGTTGCTTCTTCTCTTTTTGGTGCTATTGCATCTATCTCATCCATGAAGATAATAGATGGTGCCTTATCATTTGCCTCTTTGAATATTGCCCTTAATCTCTCTTCGCTCTCTCCAACAAATTTGCTTACTAATTCAGGGCCAGATATGCTAATGAAATTTGCATCGCTCTCATTTGCTACTGCCTTTGCAAGCAATGTCTTTCCAGTTCCTGGTGGTCCATAAAGTAAAACGCCTTTTGGTGGCTCTATGCCTAATCTTTCAAAAAGCTCTGGATATCTAATTGGTAACTCTACCATCTCTCTTATTTTCTGCTTTGCATCTTCTAGACCACCAATATCCTCATAATGAACATTTCCTACCTTTAACGATTCACTTGATATGGGCTCTTCTTTTACTATTACTGCTGTATCTTTTGTTACTCTTACTATACCATGTGGTATTGTTTGCACTACTACAAAATTAAAGACTATACCAAACATAGGTACTGGTAATATGTCGCCTTTTGATAATGGCCTGTTGCTATTATATAATTGCTTCTTTACATAATCTGGGAAATCTGATGAAAACGGAGGTCTTCTATAGCTATCTTCTGATGATGGCGCTATCGTTATCTTTTCGGCATCAGCCACTTCTGCCTTTGTTACATATACTTTATCCCCAATACCTACACCTATACTAGCTCTTGTTGATCCATCTATTCTTATAAAGCCTAAGCCTTCATCGCTTGCATGCGCTGGCCATACAATAGCTCCTGTAGTTTTTGTCTTACCCTTTATCTCTACAACATCACCACTCTCTACTCCAAGAGCCTGCCTAGATTTTTTATCTAGTCTTGCTATGCCTCTACCAACATCAGTAAATAATGCATCAGCAACTGTTAATTCAATACCATTGTTGTTCATAATATCAATAGAATTATTATTTAAAAATTTATAAATGTAAAGTAATTAAGCAAACTATCAATTATTTAAATTCTATCATATAAAAGAGTTTAAAGGTGAATTGTTTGAAAATAGCTGAACTAAAACCTAATGCATCTAATGTAGAGGTTATTGGTAAAATTTCTGAGAAGAAAGAAGTAAGAGAGGTAACTACTAGAAGTGGAAAAAGGCTTCTTGTTGCGGAAGCAGTTCTAAGCGATGATAGTGGTAGCATATTAATATCATTGTGGGGCGATGATGCAAAGAATATAAACGATGGCGATACTGTAAAGGTTACAAATGGCTATGTTGGTGAATTTAAAGGAAAACCTCAACTAAGTGCTGGCAAATATGGAAAGATAGAAGTAATAAGCTAAACCTTTAGTTTTATCCTTTCTCCAATCTCTGGAGCATAAGTTTCAAAGCCCATCTCTTTTAATTTTTCTGAGAATATTTTTACATTGTCTCTATCGCCATGTATGCATATAACTGTTTCAGGATTGCTTTCTTTTACATATTTATAAAGATCGCTTTCTCCAGCATGTGCTGAAAAATCAAAATAATGAACAGGATTTTCTATTTTAATTTCTTTATTATCAATTACTACTGAGCCTTTTTCTAGTAATCTCCTTCCATTAGTACCTTCTATTTGATAGCCGGTTAGCAATATCTCTGAGTTTTTGCTCAGATTTTTTAGATAGTTGAGTACAGGACCTCCATTTAGCATACCGCTTGTTGTTACAACTATGCTTGGTCCATCTGATGCAGATCTTCTATCCTTTTTGCTATCCACCCACATCAATCTTTCTATTGCTTTTTTTAGCATATCGCTCTTTGATATCTCATTTGGATGCCTTAATACTATATCTGTTGCCTTTCTTGCCATGCCATCTAGATAAACATAATCTATTAGGTTGTTTTCATATAATATACCAAGTATCTCTTGACTTCTTCCTACAGCAAATACAGGAACTAATGCTACACCATTGTTATCTAGTATCTTTTTTATCTCTTCTATAAATTTTTTTATCAAAACTTTTCTATCTGGGTGCTCTCTTGTGGCATATGTTGACTCTATTATCAATATATCACTTTTTACTATCTCAGCTCCATCATGGAACAATTGCTTTTCTAGCTTAAAATCACCAGTATATACAATTCTCTTATTACTTCTTTGATCTTCTATTAGAGTTATTGCACTTCCGCATATATGGCCTGCATCATATAGTGTTATATCAAATTCATCATAGTTCATTGTGCTATGATAAGGATATGGCACATATCTTCTATTTAGCATTTTTAGATCTCTATTTTTATATTTCAAAGGCTCATGCTTTTTTCTGCCAAGCTTCATTGCATCCTCTATTAATAGATTTGATAATTCAAGTGTTGAATCTGTGCCTATTACTATAGGGTTATTTTTTCTAAAAAGATAAGGTAAGCTACCGCTATGGTCTAAATGTGCATGGCTAATTACTACTGCATCAACCTTATCTACATCAAGCGGGTATTCTGTTCTTTCATCTATCTTAAGCCCATAATCTAATAAAATAGACTTTGAGCCTTTTAATAAGAATCCAGACCTTCCTACCTCGCTTGCTCCTCCAAGAAAACTAATCTCCATTGTTATTAACTCAATTGCTACTTTTCAGATAAATAAATCTATTATTTAGGAAAAATATATAAACTTTTTTGTGAAAAATAATATAGGCGCACTTGTTTTAGGTGTAGATTTGAAGCCGATAGATAATGAGCTCGTACCTGAATGCAATGTATTGAGTAAAAAAGAGGAAGAAGAGTTATTGGAGAGAATGAAGCTAACAAAGAGAGATCTGCCAAAGATAAAGAAAAATGATCCTGTAGTAGTTGCACTAATAAAGAATGGTGTTAGCGTAAATGTAGGCGATATAATAGAATTTAAAAGGAAAGAATTCGGAAATGAATATAGTTATTATCGTGTTGTTATTGAATAAGGTGTTATGATGAATCCAATATTAGATTCATATATGAATACATATTCTTTAGTACAGCATCAGATAGATAGCTACAATCGTTTTATATCTTATTCTATACAAAGAATCGTTGAACAGTTTGATAAAATAGAATCTGAGACAGCAGAGTTTGCAATGAAGTTTGTTGGAGTAAGATTTGAAAAGCCTTATATAATAGAAGCAGATAGCTCAAGAAGGCAATTATTTCCTAATGAAGCAAGGATAAGAGATTTAACATATGCTGCAAGAATGTATCTATTAGTAATGCCTTTCATAAAAGGTGTAGAAAAGAATCTATCTACAAATGAGGTATATATTGGAGATTTACCAGTAATGCTAAAGAGTGATCTTTGCCACTTAAAGAATCTACCAGAAAATTTACTTATAGATGCTGGTGAGGACCCATTTGATCCTGGTGGTTATTTTATAATAAAAGGTACTGAGCGTGTTCTTATTGGCATAGAGGATGTTGCGCCAAATAGAATAATTACTTCAAAGGAGAGAGATAGAATCAGAAGCAAAGTATTTTCTTCTATTTTTGGATTCAGAGCAAAATGTGTAGTAGATAGACTAAACGATGGTGAATTTATTATAGATTTTCCTAAAGCGCCTAAGAACATAGATTTTATATTAACTTTAAAGGCTTTAGGTCTTGATGAAAAGGAGATAATAGAATATGCAAGTGATCATGAAGTCTTTAAGAATGATATGATTTATAATATTGAGATAAATGAATATAGAGACATAACAAACAAAGAAGAAGCTATTGCTAAGCTTGGCCAATTAGTTGCGCCTATGCAAGCAAAAACATATCAAAAGAAAAGGGCAGAGTTTGAACTAGATAATCACTTATTACCACATTTGGGTACTGATCATTTATCTAGAAGAAAGAAGGCATTCTTTATTTTAGAGATGGCAAAAAGAACATCATTAGTTGCAAATAAATTGTTATCTCCAGATGATAAAGATCACTATGCTAATAAAAGAGTTAAATTTGCTGGTGAGCTTTTAGAAGATCTATTTACTTATGCATTCAAGTACTTTATGAAGAAGACAAAAGAGCAAATAGATAGATCTGTGGTTAGAGGAAGAAAATTGTCTATACATACAATAGTAAATCCAGAATGGATCAATTCAAAGATAGAATATGCAATGGGAACTGGTTCATGGGTTACTGGTCAAACAGGTGTATCTCCAACATTAGATAGAACAAACTACTTTAATACATATGCTGGTTTAAGGCGTGTAAAATCACCATTATCAAAGAAGCATCCAAATGTAGAGCTTAGGGGTGTGCATGGCACTCAATATGGCAAGATATGTGTTTCTGAGACTCCTGCTGGACTTGAAGTAGGTTTGACTAAATATTTGGCTATTACTGCTAAACCAAGTATAGGTGTAGATGAGAAGTTTATAGAAGAAAAATTGCGTTCTATGTTTAAGATACAGAGTAATGAAGGGTGATATTATTAAAACAAATGTTTTGTTGAATGGAAACGTTATAGGTTATGTTGAAGATCCAGAGAATTTTGTGAGAGAAGTTAGAAATGCAAGAAGAAAAGGTATGCTACCATATGAGCTTAATATAGCCTATTTAGAAAAGATTAATGAGATACATATAAATACAGATAGAGGTAGATTGAGAAAACCTTATATAATTGTAGAAGATGGTAAATCTAAGCTAACACCAGAGTTAATTGAAAAGCTAAAGAAAAAAGAGATTGATTTTAATTATTTAATAAGAGATGGTGTAATAGAATTCTTGGATGCAGAAGAAGAAGAGAATGCCTTTGTAGCACTTAATGAGAATGAGATTAATGAGAAAACAACACATCTGGAGATAGATCCCATAACAGTATATGGCTTTACAGTCTCAAATTCTCCATTTCCTCAAAATAACTCAGTAGCAAGGCATATAATGTTTGCAAGCTATATGAAGCAAGCAGAATCATTGTATTCAGTGAACTTTAATTATAGATTTGATTCTAGATCTTATTTATTATTCTATCCACAAGAGCCATTGGTATATACACAATTGCATAAATACGGAAATGTAGAAAAGCATCTTTATGGAGAAAATTTTGTTATAGCAATGAGCACTTATTATGGCTACAATATGTCAGATGCAATTGTATTAAACAAAGCATCTGTTGAGCGTGGTTTAGCAAGATCTGTTTTTTATAGTACATATGTAGATGAGGAGAGGAGATATCCTGGAGGTCAAAAAGACCGCTTTGCCATTCCATCACCAACTGCAGAGAATTATCTTGGTAGCGATGCATATACAAAGTTAGGAGAAGATGGTTTAGTAGAGCCAGAGGAATATGTTAAAGAAGGAGATGTTGTTATAGGAAAAGTTTCGCCACCTAGATTCTTAGAAGAGAGACTTAGTGTTGTCGGTGGTTTTGAAGGGAAGGTTAGAGATGCATCATTGCAATTAAAGAAGCTTGGTGAAGATGGTTATGTAGATTCTGTAGCTATATCTGAAACTCCTGGTGCTACCAAAATAGTAAAAGTAAAGATTAGAAGCTTAAGGATACCTCAAAACGGTGATAAGTTTTCAAGTAGACATGCACAAAAAGGTGTTGTTGCTTTGTTAGTACCTCAGGAGGATATGCCTTTTAGTGATAAAGGTACTATTCCAGATATATTAGTAAATCCACATTCAATACCAACAAGAATGACATTTGGTCATTTGCTAGAAGTGCTTACTGGTAAAGCTGCTTCTCTTACTGGTGAGAAGATCGATGGTACTGGATTTAGAAGCGATGGAAAAGAGATTATTAATAAATATGGCGAGATATTGAAGAAATATGGCTTTGATGAAACAGGTGAGGAAACATTCTATGATGGTATAACAGGTAGACCATTTAAAGCAAAGGTCTTTACTGGAGTAATATACTACTTAAGACTATACCACATGGTTAGCAACAAGATACAGGTTAGAAGCAAGGGTAAAGTTCAATTATTAACACACCAACCTACAGAAGGTAGAGCAAGACAAGGTGGATTGAGATTTGGAGAGATGGAAAGAGATGTATTGATAGGTTATGGAGCAAGCCTCTTGCTAAAAGATAGGCTCTTAGACCAAAGCGACAAGACAAACATATGGGTTTGCAAAGAATGTGGTAGCATTGGCTATTATGATTATATAAAGAAAACACCAATATGTCCTGTTTGTAAGAGTACAAATCTAGAAGAAGTTGAAGTTAGCTATGCATTTAAGTTGTTATTAGATGAGATAAAATCAATGCATATAAATCCTACAATTACTTTAGGTGAATGATTATGTTACACGCAGAGGCTATTAAGGCTATAAGGTTTGGTTTATTCTCTCCAGAGCAAATAAAAAGGATGAGTGTAGCAAAGATTACAGTCCCAGAGGTATATAATGAGGATGGCTATCCAATTGAAGGTGGTTTACTAGATCAGAGGTTAGGTGTAATTGATCCAGGTCTAGTTTGCAAAACCTGTGGTGCAAAGGCAAAGACATGCCCAGGTCATTTTGGTCATATAGAATTAGTAAGACCTGTAATTCATCCAGAGTTTGGTAAGTTTATATATCTATTATTACAAGCTACCTGTAGCTCATGTCATAGATTGTTATTAGACGATAATGAAATTAAAGAATTCAAAGAATTGATACATAAGGAATTGACAAGGGAAGAAACTATAAATGATGTTAATATAACCAATGCACTTTCAAATAAGGTTAAGTATATAAAGAAATGTCCACATTGTGGAGCAGTACAGAAAAAGATAAAGTTCACAGCTCCAACAGAATTCTATATAGAGAATACACCTTTAAAACCAAATGAGATTAAGGATTGGCTCGCAGCAATACCAGATGATGATTTAAAAACCCTTGGCATAGATCCTAATGTTACAAGACCTGAATGGGCAATATTGACCGTATTGCTTGTTCCACCTGTTAATGTAAGGCCTTCAATAACATTGGAAACTGGAGAAAGAAGCGAAGATGATTTAACACATAAATTAGTAGATATAATAAGGACAAACCAAAGATTAGAGCAATATATAAATGCGGGTGCTGCACAGCTTATTATAGATGACCAAGAGGCCTTATTGCAATATCATATTACTACTTATTTCAACAATGAAACTGCTGGCTTACCAGCAGCAAGACAAAAGACAGGAAGGGCTCTTAAAACATTAGCACAAAGATTGAAAGGAAAAGAAGGAATATTTAGATATAATCTTATAGGAAAAAGAGTAAATTTCTCTGCAAGAACAGTAATTAGTGTAGACCCTTATATAAATATAGATGAAGTAGGTGTCCCTAGAGAAGTAGCTGAGAGATTAACATTGCCTTTTTATGTAACAGAATGGAATATAGATAAGGCTAGAGAGTGGGTTTCAAGAAAAGAATATCCTATGGCTTTAGATATAATAGTAAATGGTCAAAGAAAAAGAATATTAGATACAAATAGAGATGAAGTTCTTAAGGAATTGAAGCCAGGAGATATAATAGAAAGGCAATTAGTAGATGGCGATTTTGTTTTATTTAATAGACAACCTTCATTACATAGAATATCAATGATGGCGCATAGAGTAAGAGTCTTGCCTGGAAGAACATTTAGAGTAAATGATATTACTACACTGCCTTACAATGCAGATTTTGATGGAGATGAAATGAATCTGCATGTGCCTCAAAGCTTAGAGGCGATTGCAGAAGCAAAATATTTGATGCATGAAGCAAAGCAGATATTTTCTCCAAGAGATGGAAGACCAATTATTGCATTGTTTGAAGATCAAATAGGAAGTGCATACATATTGTCTTTGCCTACTACAAAATTGAAAAAAGAAGAGGCAGAGTATTTATTGGGCTTGAGCGGTGTATATGAATTGCCAGATGAAGTAGACGGTGCATATCTTGGTAGAGATATCTTCTCTTTATTATTCCCAAAAGACTTTACATTTGAGACAGATGATATAAAGATAAGAAAAGGTAGATTAATAGAAGGTAAACTAACAAAGAAAACATTAGAGAGCATATATAAAGCATTAGGTGCAAAGTATGGGTTTGAGGTTTTACAAGATTTCCTTTTCAAGGCAGGCAAATTGACAACTGCATTCTTAACACTATATGGTATTACTGTAGGAGTAAATGACTATATGCTAGATGAGAAAAAAGAAAAGGCAAGAGAAGAGATAATAAGTGAGGCATTAACTAAAGCAAAAGAGCTATATGAAAAATACAAAGCGCAAGAGCTACAACCTTTACCAGGTTCTACATTAAAAGAGACATATGAAAAAATGCTTATATCCATATTAGTAGATGCAAGATCAAAAGCAGAGAATTTCATAAAATCAAATTATGATATATCAAATCATGCATATCTTATGGCAATTAGTGGTGGAAGAGGTAGCGAAGTAAACCTTAGCCAAATATCTTTCTTCTTAGGTCAACAGCTTACTTTGAGTGGTACAAGATTAAAAAGAGGCTATTATTCAAAGAGAATACTTCCATTTACTGAACCATTTAATACATCTGATATTATTGACAAAGGATTTGTAACAACTAATTTCTATAGAGGTTTAAGTCTAAGAGATATGTTTTCACATGCAGCAGGTTCAAGAGATTCAGAAATAGAAAAGTCGTTAGTAACAGCAAGGAGTGGTTATATGAACAGAAGACTAAACAATGCATTACAGGATTATTATGTATATCCAGATCTATCAGTTAGAGATCATGATAATTTCTTGATAGAGACTATTTATGGTGGAGATGGTATAGATCCAACGAAGGTTGAATTGTTAAAATATATTAAAAAAGAATGAGGTGTTTTTATGGATGATGAATTTAAGGTTGCTCATGGTGAGGCTGTAGGTACTGTAGCAGCTCAATCTATATCTGAGCCTAGTACTCAGCAAGTTCTTAGATCATTTCACTTTGCAGGTTTGGGATCAGCATTAGTAACTACTGGTTTGCCAAGGATAATAGAACTTGTAGATGCAAAAAAGGAGCCTTCTACACCTTTAACAACTATTTATCTGCTTCCAGGCTATAAAGACAATGTAGATAAGGCAAATGCAGTACTCAAAAAATTAGATAGCGTAAAGGTAAGCGATGTTGCATTGCGTATTGTAGAAAGCTTCGATAAAAATATATTAAGAGTAGTACTTAGCAAAAACAAACTAAAGTTATATGAGCTTACTCCTTTAAAAGTTGCTGAGCGCATAGAAAAAGTGTTTAAGCTCAAGACAGCTGTAAAAGAGAATAAGATTATTATAAAAACTAAGAAGATAGGTATAAGAGAGATGCGTCTGCTTTCAACAAGAATAATGAAGTTATTGATAAGAGGTATAGAAAATAGTGGAAAGGCGCAGCTTAATATAGCTCCTAATGGAGAACTTTATATCATAATATATGGAAATAATTTAGAAGAATATATGAAAATAGAGGGAGTTGATACAAGGAGGATTTATTGTAATGATCCTTTTGCAGTTTATAGGACTTTTGGAATAGAAGCAGCAAGGAATACAATATTAAAAGAATTAAAGCTCACTATGGACAATCTAGGCATTAGCTTATCACCTAGACACTTAATGTTGCTAGTAGATGCAATGACTAGCAGAGGTATTATAATGGGTGTAGGCAGACATGGTCTAGTAGGTGCAAAGAAATCTGTTTTAGCAAGGGCAGCATATGAAGAGACAGTAAAGCACTTAACTAAGGCTGCTGCTATTGGTGAAGTTGATCCTATAAAAGGAGTTACAGAGAGCGGTATTGTAGGTAAACAGATAAGCCTTGGTACAGGCTCTATAAAACTTGCTGTTAAAAATATTAATAAGAGTGAGTAAACATGCCACAAGAAAGGCCTTTTGATTTAATAAACAAGTCTCTTGGTAAGCAGGTATTAGTGAGATTAAAGAACGGTATAGTAATAAGGGGAAAGATAGTAAGCTTTGATGCGCATATGAATATAGTAATAGAAGATGCAGAAGAGCTAGAAGATGGCAATCTTAAAGCAAAGCTAGGAACTATACTATTGAGAGGTGGTAATATAATATTTATCTCCCCTATGTAGATTTATATAGGGCTCTTGGCGCAACTGGTAGCGCGTCCGCATGGCATGCGGAAGGTTGCGGGTTCAAATCCCGCAGAGTCCACTTTGCTTTTTATTTTATAAATTCTTTTATTCTCTCTTCTTCAAAGAATTCAAGCTTAGCAGGAACTATAATACTACACATCTTATCTTTAAATTCATCTAGATTGCTCTCTATACTAGTATATACTATTTTTTGAGTATCTAAGCCTAGATCGCCAAGAATCAATATTTTGTTTATTTTATTTCTATTATCTGCTTCTTTAAGTATTTTAATTGCATTATTTAATTCGATTGTTTTACCGTTATCTACATCAAGTAGAACAAGAGAATGCAGATTCATATCTAAATTTTTGTATATCTTTTCTATAAATGATCTAGGCTTATATGTATCATTCCATTTAGGTATTGTAGATATAGCACCAAATCTATAAGGATTTAATCTACTCTCTCCTATTGCAACACTTATTATTGATGGTGCATGTATTACTTTTGTTTCTATACTTTGTTTCTTTGCCTCTTCTAATATAATTATATGTGTAGTAGCTATTAACGGATCTCCTGGTGTCAATATAGCTACATTTTTATCTTTTGCTATCTTAATTGTATCTTTTAGCCTATTCTCTAGATCGCTTCTTTCTAGCTTTACAAAATGCTTGTTTACTATCTTTTCTAGCTTATTAAATTCAATATGCATTGTATATGCTTCATAGTAAATAAGATCGCTATTTCTAAGTATATCTATTGCCTTAATTGATATATCAAATTCATCAAAACCAGTTCCTATTAAATAGAGCATCTAATCGCTTATTCCATCAGGCGTTATCCTTATTACTACTTCACCTTCTGGCAAATATGGTGAGTCAACTAATCTAACTATTCTTTTATCTTCTTTGCTTTTTCTTAAATACAATCTTGTTGTTGCAGCATGTGCTACTATGTTGCCACCAATTGGTGTTGTTGGATCGCCAAACAAAATTCCTGGATTATCCATTACTTGGTTTGTTACATAAACTGCTAGCTCATAATCATCTGCTAGCTCCTGTAATTTATGTATATGCGAATTGAGCTTTTGCTGCCTCTCGCCTAATGCACTTCTTCCTAAAAATTCTGATCTAAAAAGCGCAGTCAATGAATCTATAACAACAAGCTTAACATTCTTTTCCTTTATTAACTTATCTGCTCTTTCTATTACTAGTATTTGATCTTCTGTATTAGTAGCTCTTACAACTGCTATATTATTTAATGCCTTTTCTGGTGCTAATCCCTTTGCCTTTGCTATAGCCTCTATCCTCTCCGGTCTAAATGTTCCTTCTGTATCAACAAATAAAACACCCCCTTCTAAGCCACCTTCTTCTTTCTTAAGTTGGACATCAACGCTTAGCTGAAATCCAATCTGTGTTTTTCCAGATGCAAACTTACCATAAGCCTCTGTTATTGCTGTTACCTCTACACCACCACCTAATAATTCGTCTAAATTTTTTGAGTTTGTTGTTATTCTTCCTAAACTCTTTCTTCTTTCATAGAAGTTGCTTGCTGTTTCATAATTGACTGTTGTTGCTTGCTTAGCTGCATCTATAGCTTTTTTTGCATTCTCTACGCTTATTCCAACAAGTTCAGATAGGTCATGAGGACTAGCAACAGCTATCTTTTCTATACTATCATAACCTGCATCTCTTAATTTTTGAGCAGTAGCACTACCTATACCAGGTAGATCTTCCAAATTTTTTATGTTCTTTTCTTTTGCCATTTCATATAACTTAATGTTTGAAAAGTATTAAAGCTTATCTTATCGCTTTTTATTTAAAAAGAAACAGAAGCCAGCGAAACGAATGCATTCGCTGGCAAGGCGACCAGTGCTTTTAGCCGATCCTAAAAGAATCAGCTATATAAATATTTGCTTTAAAGGTTTAAATATCTTTCTTTTTATATTAAACTCAAATCAAATACTATTATTTCTACTCTGATTCTATAAACTTCTTTCATTTATTTTTTTTCTTTTGCTTTAAAGAAATCTTTTTAAATTCTTTTATTTTTAAGATTTCAAGGTGAAAAAAGATGAAGTACTTAACCAACGCCCCTACTCCTACAGGAGGAGGCTAAATTAATTTCTTTAATAATTCTTTGATCTCTCTTCTTGATGTTCCTGCTAATCTTTCATTTATTGTTTTTCTTTTGCTTTAAAGAAATCTTTTTAAATTCTTTTATTTTTAAGATTTCAAGGTGAAAAAAGATGAAGTACTTAACCAACGCCCCTACTCCTACAGGAGGAGGCTAAATTAATTTCTTTAATAATTCTTTGATCTCTCTTCTTGATGTTCCTGCTAATCTTTCATTTATTGTTTTTCTTTTGCTTTAAAGAAATCTTTTTAAATTCTTTTATTTTTAAGATTTCAA
>JAGDXY010000014.1 GCA_023256495.1 Microcaldota archaeon | reverse complement strand
TCATATTTAAAACATATTATGTTAAGATATTTATACTTTTCTATAAATATGTTAGCATGAATTGCTATATATGTAGACATGCGAACATGTGACATCCTCTCCTGCCTCACTCACTATCGTAAGCAGACGACACAGATCAACTAAACTCAATTTATTAGCAACCATCAGAATTTATTGGCAGAATGAGGTTTATTAGCAAAGCCAAGGCTAGCAGAATAATTTTATGTTTTTAGACCCAGATATAATTATATGTTGATGATTTAACCTAAGGACATCAAGATATTTTACAGAGTAGATTGGCTGCTTGATGACTTATTTCCAGTGCCATTTGAGGAGGGGATGTTGTATAGGTATAGAGAAAGATAGGATGAACAGGGCTTGTATGTTGAGATGGCAAATTGCTAAGTTAAACACCTATACCATTACCTTTAAATACTTTTGTAAAAGATAGTTTTATGGTTAGCCCTGGGGGGGATTTGAACCCCCGACCTTCTGTTTACGAGACAGACGCTCTACCAGCTGAGCTACCAGGGCATAGTTTAAATAATCTATTTTGATTGAAGTTATAAATATTATAAATATTGATGCTTAAATTGATATTATGGTTGATGAAAATACCCAAAATAATAACCAACCAACAATAGATACAACTAGGCTAGAAAAAGCAATAGAAGAAAAAGCTAAAAAATCAAAGAGAAATAAGATAATTACTCTATCACTATCAATAATAATTATAGTATCTATTTTGGGTTTCTTTTATTACAAGACTATATCTACACAACAAACAACAACATATACAACAACTATAGAACAAACATTATCCAATGTAAGTGGCATTTCCTCATGTACTAATATAACTAAACCAGGAACTTATTATATAACTAAAGATATCTTTACTAATATTAACTCTGGTGCTTGCATAAATATAAAATCAAATAATGTAACCCTAATCGGCAACAATAACAAAATATTTGGAAATGGGCCTTTCGTAGATGTACCACCTTTTACTTATGGTATATATATTAATGATGTAAATAATGTAAAAGTCAATGGCGTTATGATATCTAAATTTTCTTATGGTATATATGCTAATTCATCTAATTCTGATTATCTAAATAATGTAAATATCACTAATGTAACTATATCTGGTATTTATTTTAAAAATTCGAATTATAATTTATTAAATAATTCAATAATTCAAAAAGTTGCTAGTAATAAAGGCGCATTAAATATAACAGGAAATAATAATATAATAAAAGGAGTAATAATAAGAGCAAATGCATATTATGGAATAGTGGTTTCTGGTAAAAATAATGAGATATATAATTCATCATTATACAATGAGCCTACTGATCTAATGTGTAGTAATAATGCAGTATTTACTTACTCAAATAAAATCTACAATAGTCAATGTAATGTAACTAATTATTGCAATTGGGCAACATGCAGATCTGTAAATATACCTTTTAATGTCTCTAGAGTAAATCTAAATCAATATATAGATACGTGTGGTAGCATAAATAGACCTGGAACTTACTATATAGAATCAAATCTAAACTATAAAAACTTTGGAAGACCTACTACACTAGGCGCTTGCATTTCTATAAATGCACCTAATGTAAAACTATATTGCAATAACCATTACATAAATGATAGTGAATATGGAATCTATTCAAATAATCAATATAATGTAACTATAAATGGTTGTAATTTCTATGACAATTATTATTCTATATATGAGACAAATCAAATAGCGAATAAAATAGTAAATACAAGTATATCTTATTCTACATATGGAATATATCTAAATAATGACACTGCATCATGGCTAAATTCAATAAGAGTAACAAATAGCTCATATAGTATATTCTTGTCATCAATTAATGGAGTAAATATAAATAATGTAAACAACAGCAATAACGAATATGGCTTATATTTCAATTCTGGTTCTGGACTAAGTATATCAAATAGTAAATTAAATAAAAATCTTGAAGGCGATTTGTATTGTAGCGCCTCAACATATAATGAGAGCAGTATATTTTCATCTACTTCATGTAATACTAGTGATTGCAATTGGGCTTCTTGTAGTAAAAAATTACCACCACCACTATTTGCATATCCTATAACAAACTGTAGCAATCTTAGCTATAGCGGTTCTTATTATCTTACTAAAGATCTAATATCGAATACAAAGGCATGTATAAACATAAATAATGATTTTGTTCAATTGTCATGTAATGGACATGAGATAATAGATAATGCTCCACATGCAGTAGGCATTTCTATAAATGGATTTAATAGTATAGGCATTAGCAATTGCTATATAAATGCACCTTATGGAATTGTAATGAATAATACAATGAATGACTCTATGTTTAATATTACTATATCTGGTAATAAGCCATTGACTATTAATAACGCGAAATCAGATTCTTTCTTGGCTCT
Organism: Microcaldota archaeon; assembly: GCA_023256495.1. Lineage (GTDB taxonomy): Archaea > Micrarchaeota > Micrarchaeia > Micrarchaeales > CABMGC01 > JAGDXY01. Next base: position 16,261 of record JAGDXY010000014.1, on the reverse strand, counting down.
AGGTCTGAACGAAAGTAATGCATCAACAATTAGCAATTCTTCAAAAATATTAATTCTTGGATTAGTAGAGAATGGTCATGATAAAGCAGATAGTGGATTGTATTTATTAAATGACTCTCATATTGGTATTGATATATTCAATATTGAAAACAACAACAATGGCTTATATCTAAATAATACAACCTCATCTATAATTGTTAATGGTACTTTTTATCATAACAATCAATTTGATACTTATTGTATAGGAAAAAGTGCGTCAATGCAAAGCAGTAATATTGGAATAGCAAATGGCTCTACAAAGTTTAATTGCAATTGGTTTGTATTACTTAATCCATTGCAAAAAACACCTAACTGTGAGCCAATAAGTTTTGCATCTTATATATCGTTATCTAATGATTATATTTATCCATATGGTTCTACATGCTATCAAATAAGAGGAAATGGTACTACAATAAATTGTAATGGCCATACAATCCTTGCTACATCTGGCGGTACGTTTGCTACAGCAGATAACGCTAATAAATTTACTGTAGAAAACTGCAACTTTATAGGCTTTGGCAAAACATTGTTAATAAGCAATTCCAGCAATGTAAATATTGTAAACAATACGTTCTTTAACATATCTAATTCATCAATTTATCTATATAATTCATCATATACTATTTTGAAAAATAACAATATAATAAAAAGCTTAGATGGCATTTTATTATCATATGTAAACTACTCAGATATAATCAATAATAGTATATCAAATTACAGCCTAGGCTTATTATTACTAAAAGGTGTATTTGATAAAATTGAAAATAATCAAATAACAAACGGAAATTATAGTATAGAAATAATAAATTCTACATTCAACACATTCAAAAACAATACGCTGCTTGGAAATAAGTATAGCTTATATTGTCAAGGTTCAGCACAAAATAAATCAGGAAATATAGATCTAGGAAATAACAAATGTATAAGTGGTTATAACTGCAATTGGATTGTTAATTCAACGTCTTGTATTTAGAAGAAATTCTTTTCAAATAGCTCTATTTCTCTTGGAGCACTATCACCATCAGAAGCATGTATTATGTTTCTACACGCTCTTCTTTGCATATTTCCATTTAATATAGAATCATTTGCAAAATCCCCTCTTATTGTGCCTTTATCAGCTAATGCTGGATCTGTCTTGCCTATAATTTCTCTTACTCTCTTAACTGCATTCTCTCCTTCTAAAACCATAGCTACTACATCACCAGAAGTAGCATACTCTATATTCCATTCTCTTATTTGCTTACCTATTAAATAAGGGTCTTCAGTACCAAAGATCTCTTTTATCTTGTCTTGATAACCCGCTTTTGTCATTGATTCAAATGTCTTCTTTCCCATGCCCTCTAGCTGTTCTTTTGTATCTGCATATAACTGAGCTGCAAGTTCTTTACTTATTCTGCCCATCTTTAGTTTTACTATCTTTAATCCTGCATCTTCAAATCTTGCTATTATTTTGCCAACTAATTTTCTCTCTACGCCATCTGGTTTTATAAAAGAGAAGGTTCTTTCCATAAAAACACCTTATAAAACATTCAATTTTGCCTTTGCTTCATCGCTCATCATTTCAGGACTCCAAGCTGGATCCCAAACAAGCTCTAGATTAACCTTCCCTACATCCTTAAGGCTCTCTAGTTGCATCTCTATATTTGCTAATATTATACTAGTAACAGGACATGTTGGGCTTGTCATAGTTACTTTTATGTCTATATTATTATTTTCATCTATATTTATGCCATAAACCAAACCAAGGTCAACAATATCTAAACCAATCTCTGGATCAACTATCTTTTTAAGAACTTCAATAACATCTTTTATGCTTATCTTATTCATTAAAATTATTAATCACTTAAAATAATAAAAAGCTATTTGTTTATCAAATAAAAAAGCTTTATAAAAATATTCATAATATTAAATTCTATGAAATTATTTAGTTTTTTAGATACAAATGAAAAGAAGATTATTGAGAGTTATATTCCAATACTAAAGGTTGCAAAGAAAGCAAATTCAATGATACCAGAATTAATTAGCAATTTTAACATTTTAGTCAATATCCATAATCTTGAAAAACGTGCAGATACAATTTCATTTGAAATAAAAAATGAAATAACAAAAGGGGCTATTGCACCTAATTTAATAGATGATTTACTAGAGCTAGTAGATAAAGAAGACGATATAGTAGATTCTATCTATAATCTAGCTAGAGAAATAGTAAGATATAAAATAAAAAGGGATTATACAAGAAATTTTGTAAATAAAAAAGTAGAAGAAATTTCAACATTAGCGAATTTAGCCTTAGATGAATTAATAAAGATGCATAAAGAATCAGATATAGAAAACATGAAAAGAATTAGAAAAAAGATACAGGAATTAGAGCAAAAAGGGGATTATATAAAAGATTTCCTGTTAGATTACTCATATAATAATGCACGCACATTCAAAAGTTTTTATCATATGAATGAACTTGCGCATAAAGGAGATGATGTATTAGATGCATGCGAAGATTCTTCAGATCTTTTGCTTGCTTCAATAAACTCAATAATTACGTGATTGATGTGCTCGCTATTATCCTGTTATTGCTATTAATGGCTTTAGTCTCTGGTAATAATTTAAGCGTAGTTGTTGGCGCATTAATTAGTGGGGGTATATTAAGAAAATATAGCGCTTTCTCTTTAGCGCTAATTGGTTATATTTTGGGCTTAATACTTCAAGGTTCATATCTTTCTTTGGGTGCAAATACGCTATTTCCAAAAAATGCAGATAATATATTGCTTATTGTAGAATTTATTGCCTTATTAGTCTTTATATTCGCACATATGTTTGGTATACCAACATCATTATCAATAATATTATCATCAGCTCTAATTGGTGGATCATTAGCAATAGGTATATTGCCAAATGGATTTTACTTATTATCTTTATTTCTTTTCTGGATTATAGCACCGATAATAGGGATTTTCGCATCTTTCTTCTTAATGAAAATTATAAAGTCAAAAGAACAAAGTAAAGATATATGGAAAAGAATAATTAAAATGAAGGTATTCCTTTTATTTGCATCTTTTTTAAATGCTTATTCTTTGGGTGCAAATACGCTTGGTCTAGTCTATGTATTAGAACCTAGATCAATTTCTGATCTCTTATTAAGCATAGTTGCTATAGTAATAGGTGTCTTGGCCTTTAGTAAAGAAGAGATAAAGTTAATAGGAAATAAGATACTAGATATAAGATATACAAATGCAGCAATATCCTCTTTTGTGGTTGCAATGATTGTGTTGTTAGCTACTTTTCTTTCAATACCCTTATCAAATACACAAGTGTTTACTGCATCATTATTTGGAGTAAGAGGAAGCTATAAGTATAAAATCTCTAAAAGAGCTGTTGGCTTAAATATAGCTCTTTTTTGGGCTTTAACAAGTATTATAAGCATATTCTCTGTTTTCATTATAGCAAAATTATTTACTTAATATTATAAATTTTAATTTCTAAGAACTATTGCAATGAATAATGTAAATGATATTGCACAAAATTTGTATAATCTAGAAAGAGAACATTCAATAATATTCAAAAAAGCTGCTATGATAAGTAAAGATAAGAAAATAAGATCCTTGTTAATACAACTGTCAAAAAAAGAGGCTTATCACAAATCCCTTTGGTCAAAATTCTTAGATAGTAAAGTAATAAACAAAAATATAAAGTTAAAGATTATTTTTTATTCAATCATACTTCGACTTCTTGGACTACCTATTGCTATAAAGATAATAGAAGCGCATGAAAAGAAAATAGAAAATGAATTTTCAAAATTAATAAAGAGCGAAGAAATTAGTGAAGAAAAAAGAAAAATAATAAAAGAGCTTTTTATTGATGAAATAAATGAAGAGAACAAAATAAAATTGATGATAATAAAAAACAATAGAATTTTAAAAAATATAAAAGATGTTATAATAGGAATGAATGATGGTTTAGTAGAGGTTTTAGCGGCAATAAGTGGTATAGCTACAGCAACAAACAGTAATATAATTGTATTAATAAGCGGTTTAATTATTGCTTTATCAGGTGCACTTTCAATGGCTGGTGGTGCTTTTGTTGCATCTGATTATGAAAAACAGATCTTTGATAAAAGGAGCGAGTCATATGTTTATATAGGTGGCTCTTATGTTCTAGGCGCTATGTTTCCGCTATTCCCATTCATTATTGGACTTAAAGGCATCATTGCTGTAGTATTTGCAATTATATTAACTTCTATTGCAATATCTATAGTAGCGAGCATAATAGCAATAGTATCAAATTATAGCGTTATGAAAAACGTATCAAAAAGCCTTCTTATCTCTATAGGAAGCGCTAGTATTGCAATATTAGCAGGTATTATTTTAAGAACTTATTTTTCAATAACTTGATCTTTTCCATAATTTGTAAAATTCCCTCTTTAATTCATTAATTTCATTTATATCTGTTATTATCTCTATTGTCTCAATATTCTTATGTGTACCATTATATGTTAAATTTGCAGATCCTGTAATTGCCATATTATCACCAATATAAAGCTTCATATGTACAAAATCTTTGGGCTTTTTTATCTTTATGTTTTCATAGGATGGAAAAATAGCAATGAGAAATATTGCAATCGATATTAATATTATTGATATTAAATTCATATAAATAGGAACTAAAAATAATAGTGCTAATATAAAGAAAAATCTTATAATCAATCCTTTTCTATAGTTATTTAATATTTTAAGTGCATCGCTTTCTATAGATGATGATATTATCTTAATATTCTTATTTCTTGAGTTGCTTGCTATAAAAGAAGCATAATAAGAATCAATATAAGGAGCTATTATTAACAAATTATTAGAATTAGTTATCAGCTTATCTATATATTTGTAACTAGAGCTACCAGAATATCGCATAGTTTAAATATCAAAATAAAAATATAAAATAGCTCTTATAAATTACCTTGCTCTTTTGTATAGATATATAATGATTCTGGTTTTCTGTTTATATTAGCTCTTGTAGCATAAATTGCTTTTACATGTTTTTGCTCGGCTAGATCTACTAATCTTTGTGTTACTACACCATCTAAAACTATTGCATAAACATCACCAATATCTTGAACTGCTGAAACAACTTCTCTTGTCGGCTTTTGTAATATTATATTTCCTGCCTTGTCATAGAATCTCGCATTTAACGTATTACTAAGCTCATCTAATGCTCTTTTAAATACATCTAATAGCATACCTTCAATTACTGGGTTTTGCTCTGGATAATTTGCTTTTCTTAGCTCTTCTATAGATGTATCGTGCTGTTCATTTATTTTTGGTATGTCTACTTCATTAATATCTATACTTCCTATATCATTGTTTTTACTTTCTTTAATCTCTTTGTTTTCTTCATTCCTTTCAGCTCTATTCTTTAAGAAGTTTCTTAACTCTTTGTTCATCGCTATATATTGCTCAACAGTTATTTTATTCCTTAAAGACTTTATTATCTCTTTTCTACTAAGTTCTTCTACTTCTTTTCCAGTAGGGGCCTTTGCTACATAATCAACATCTGCAACACTTAATAAACTTCTTAGTATAAGATCGCCTCCTCTATCGCCATCTATAAATGCTGTTATCTCCTTTTCTTTTGATAATTCTATTATTGTTTTAGGAACTGTTGAAGCACCACCTATTGCTATTGCGTTTGTTATATCGTTTCTTAACAAGTTTATAACATCTGCTCTGCCCTCTACAACAATAACTTCTGAACTTGCACCCACATCAGGACCTGCAGGTAAGTTTTCTGGACCATATGTTGTTATTTCACTAGCCTTTACATCGCTTTGAACTAATTCTTTTAATTCTCTACTGTCTGGCAATTCTTTTGTAATAAGCTCCTTTACCAATTCTTTTGCTCTTTCTATAATCTTTCTTCTTCTTTCTAATCTTGTATCTTCTATCTTATCTATTACTATCTTAGCATCATAAGGCCCTACTCTTTCTACTGCCTCCACTGCAGCAGCTAATATACAAGTATCTACTCTATCTAAAGAAGTAGGTAAATACAACTTACCTATCGTTTTATTCTCTGCTTGTGAATATTCTATTTCTATTCTTCCAATCTTACCATTCTTTTGAAGTTCTCTTAAATCTAATTCGTCTCCTAAAAGGCCTTCTGTCTGACCAAATATAGCACCTATAATGTCTGGTTTATCGACTAGTCCCTCTATCGAAAAGTTCGCTTCTATCATATATTTGACAATATCTAAATATGTCTTTGCCATAATAACACCTATTTAAAGGATTAGTTATATGGCTAGCTATGAGATTATTTTGTTTAGTATATGAGCATATAGCCATATAACCACAAATTATATTATTTCTAATAAAGATTAATATTGCTTTCTGTTAATTTGTATTTAGCGACATCCACCTACTCATAAGTGGTTAGGCTTCTTGCATTCATTAGCTAGCTTTGTGCAAAGATGCTTTTTATCTGTTTTAGTTCTCAAGAACTGCCACATGTTGAGGTCTTACATTCTCTCCTTGAGCTTAACTTCACCTATGCCAAAGATAGACTTTTGGGTATTACCTTTGCTGAATTTTCATCTCTATTTCATTGCCAACTTAGTTCGAAATCTAATTTTGCATTAAATTTATTAAATTTAATAAAAAATAGAGGGGTATATTTAAATATTATAGATCAATCAATAATAAGCGAGAAAATGGGCAAAAATATAAGAGATAGGCATATAATTCAAATTAGTAAAGAAGAGGTAATAGATGCTATTCATATGTCATTAGAGGAGGTATACAACAAATATAAAAATAATCCAAAAGATTTGGCAAAGGCAGTAGTTAGTTATCTTTTCAAAGATAATGAAGTGCAAGAGATATTTTCAGAAGAAGTTAATGCACATAGACAATTTGCTTATTTTGTATATATCCAACTTTTGCTAGCCAAAATATCTACTACTTTAACAGAATTCTCTTATTATGAAAGATATGAGTATCGATCTTATATTTAATACAGAGCAGCAAGTTCCATTATATATAATATGCAAAAGAGTGCCAAAGCACTTAATAGAACTTATGAAAAAGCAAATGATATAATAAAACCAAACTCACCAATAAACGATGCTGCTCTTTACTTTATTAACTATAAATATAAAATAACAAAAGGGCTTTTAATTATTTTTTCGCAAAAGATAGAGCATTATAGAAATATATTTAGAATGTTAATAAAGAGAGACGCCAGCATAATGAGAAGAGATGAAACAGATTATAATAAAGCTATAAAAAGAGCAGAGGATATAGAAAAAGAATTAGAGGATATAGAAAAAGAGAAGAAAAAACTTTACGAAAAATATGGTAATAGTTATAGTGCTGTTGAAAATTGGATTAAAGAATTAGGCGAAAGCCTATATGATTATGTATTTCTTCCTGCATTATTAAGTAGAGGGTTTGTAAGTAGTCCTGAAGAATACTATAAACTAAAATCAAAATGGGAGCATGACTAAATTAATCTTTTCCTATAATTAACTTTTTATTTTTATTTTACTTTAAAAATTTATGCCTACTTGTGAGATATGTGGAAAAGAGGTCAAGAAGCTTTATTTGGTTTATGTTGAAGGCTCTAAGCTATATGCTTGTGAAGAATGTGCAAAAGGTCTAGAAAAACAAGCCATTGTAGAGAATAAGAATAATATAGGTATAGAAAAAAAGAATCCTGAAGAAAGGGAAGTAATAGAAAATTACGGTGAAGTAATAAGAAAAGCAAGAGAAAAGTTAGGTATAGATAGAAAAGTTTTAGCTGAAAAGATTAGCGAAAAAGAAAACATATTGGCTAGAATAGAAAGAAATGAATTAATACCTGATGATAAAATAATAAAGAAGCTAGAAAAGGAGCTTGGAATAAAATTATATGAGGATGAAGTGAGTTAATGTCTGTTGATTTAAGCGAATTAGTAAATCCAGTAAAAAAAGAAATTGGATTTGAAGAATTAGCAAATAAGGTTATTGCTATAGATGCTTATAATACTATTTATCAATTTATATCTATTATAAGGCAGCCTGATGGTACCCCTTTAATAGATAATAAAAATAGAATCACAAGCCATTTATCAGGATTATTTTATAGGACAATAAATCTATTGGAGCATAAGATAATACCCATCTATGTTTTTGATGGAATACCACCTCTTTTAAAACAAAAGGCATTGGAAGCAAGAATGAGTAGAAGAGAAAGCGCATTAGAAGCTTGGAAAGAAGCTAAAGAAAAAGGTTTAATAGAAGAAGCAAAATTGTATGCAATGCAGAGTGCAAAGATAGATAAGGAGATAGTAGATTCATCAAAAGAATTGCTTTCTTATATGGGCATTCCTTATATACAAGCACCTAGTGAAGGTGAAGCAGAGGCATCTATATTAGCAAAAGAGGGATTAGCATATGCTGCTGCTACTCAAGATTATGATGCATTTTTATTTGGAGCGAATAAAGTTATTAGAAATTTAACAATAACAGGTAGAAGAAAACTACCTAGAAAAAATGTCTTTATAAATATAGAGATAGAAAAAATAGAGCTAGAAGAATTGCTTAAATATCATAATATAAACCAAAGGCAGCTTATATGGATTGGTATCTTAATAGGAAATGATTATAATGAAGGAATAAGGGGTATTGGAGTAAAGACTGCATTAAAATTGGTAAGAAATACATCAAGTTTAGATGATTTGATTGCAATAGTAAAAAATAAGTACAAAAAGGAATTTGACATCGATATAAAAGAAGTAGAAAGGTTATTTATTGAACCAGATGTTAAACATTATACTAAAGAAGAGTTTGATAATATAGCTAAGATAGGCAATGTAAAAAAAGCAGAATTGATAAAATTTATGGTAGATGAACATAGTTTTTCTCTAGATCGTGTTGAAAAATACATAGAAGAGCTTGAAAAACTTGCTGGTAACAGAGGCCAAACAGGCTTAGGAAAATGGATTAACTGATTGATTAGAAAAATTTAAATATACGTTTTTATAACTTAGTTATATGGATTATTATAATATAGCAAAGAAAGTGGTGCCTGCGATTTATTCAGTAATAATAGAATATATGTACAAAGAGCTAAATATGAATGAAGCAGAAATAGCTAAGAGATTAAATATAACACAAGCTGCTGTAAGCAAATACATAAACAAAAAGTATTCTAAAGCAATAGAAGAAGAGAGAAAAAGAATCAATGCAGATAGACTAAGAGAGATTACAAATAAGTACAAAGACAGGATAGATATTGCAATATGCACAATATGCCAAGAAACTATGAAGTTTAATTGCAAGATAAGTGGGGTAAAGATATGAATGATGATTATGCAAAAAGGTATGGATTTGTAACAAAAGTAGATTATGATAGGATAATAAGTGACCTTGACGAAGCTTCAATCATAGAGATTTCTAAAGATAAAAATGAACCAGAATGGATGTTAGAAAAAAGATTGCTAGGTCTTAAAGTTTTTAATTCAAAGCCACTTCCAAGTTGGGGCCCAGATCTATCAAAGATAAATTTTAAAGAGATAAAATATTATGCAAAACCTAAAGCATCAAAAACAAATGATTGGGACATGCTTCCAAAAGAAATGAAAGAAACATTTGAGAAGCTAGGAATACCTGAAAGTGAAAGAAAATTTTTTGCTGGTGTAGAAACACAGTTTGACTCTTCTGTTGTATATACAAAAATAAGGGATGATCTAAAAAAGATAGGAGTAATATTTACTGATACAGATACAGCAGTAAGAGAATATCCAGATTTGGTAAAGAAATATTTTGCTACAGTAGTACCTCCAAATGATAATAAATTTGCAGCATTAAATACAGCAGTATGGAGTGGTGGTAGTTTTATTTATGTACCTAAAGGGGTTAAGGTTTCTATACCCCTAAATGCTTATTTCAGAATAAACGCAGAAAGAATAGGACAATTCGAAAGAACATTAATAATAGCTGATGAAGGGGCAGAAGTAACTTATATAGAAGGTTGTACTGCACCTATGTATGATACAACATCATTACATGCAGCAGTAGTAGAGATTATAGCGCATAAAAATGCACATGTAAAATATGTAACAATACAAAATTGGTCAAAGAACATATACAATTTAGTAACCCAAAGAGCTATAGCTTATGAAAATGCTACTGTCGAATGGATTGATACAAATATAGGAAGTAAAGTAAATATGAAATATCCATCAATATATCTAAAAGGTGAAAATTCAAAAGGTAGCATATTATCAATAGCGTTTGCTTCATCAGGCCAAATACAAGATAGTGGTGGAAAAGTATTTCATCTCGCTCCAAATACATCTTCTACTATAGTATCAAAGAGCATAGTAAATGCAAATGGCTTAAGTAATTTTAGAGGTTTAATACATATTGGAAAAGAGGCATATAAAGCAAAGGCTTATTCACAATGTGACTCTTTGCTGCTAGATGAGACTGCAAATACAAATACATATCCTTATTTAGTAGTTGAAAGAAATGATGTTAACATAAGTCATGAGGCAAAAGTAGGAAAAATAGATAAAGAAAAGTTATTTTATTTAATGTCTAAAGGTATAGATGAGACAACAGCAAAGACTCTAATAATTCTTGGATTTATAGAAGATCTTACTAAAACAATACCTATGGAATATTCATTAGAACTAAAAAGATTGATAGAGTTGGATCTTTCATCTAACAAGAAGGTGGGTTAATTGGATTATGTTAATTTATTGTTAAGCCTAGAAAACGAATCAAGAGAGCTTTTTAAGAGATATAATCTAGATATAGAAAATAAAGAGACTTATTCAGAACTAAATATTCCTAAATCCTTATCTACTGTAAAAAATAGTGACTTAGATAAAGATATTGAAAGTGATTCATCAATAGTATTTCTCTACAACGAAGAAAAGGAGCATATAAATAAGATTTTTGTAAATAAAAAAAGTGAAATAAATCTTATATTCATTGGTCATGGTAATATAAAAAATATAGTAACTAATTCAGATGATCTTAAATTAAATATTATAGTTATAGGAAGTTTTAAGTTAAAGAACTTAATAGTTGGAAATGTAAACAGCAATACAAATGCAAAGGAATTAATAATATGCAGATCATCAAATATAGACATAACTGATTATATTTTAAACTATGAAGAAGGGTCAAAGATTAATTTTGAAACACTTAGTATAATAAGCAAAGGTAAAGTATTCTCTAAAGGCTATGCAAAAATAACAAATAAAGCAATAAATTCATTTTCAAATCTAGAGATAAGAGGTATTATCTTAGATAAAGAGAGCCAATTTGTACCATTGCCACATATGAATATAGAAAATGCAAATGTACTAGGCGCACAACATGGTGCATCAATATTATTCTTAGATGAGGAAATGAGAAAATACCTTGAATCTAGAGGTTTGAATAAAAAGAGTATTGATCAACTATATATAACAAGTGCAATAGATAATAGCATATCTACAATAAAAAACGATGAGCTAAAGAAATTTATAGATACACTAAAAGATAGAATAATACTTAACGTTAATATAGAGTGATAATAATGTTAGAGATAGAAAATCTATATATAAAGATAAATGATAAAGAGATAATAAAGAATCTAAGCCTAAAAATAGAGGATAATGAACTCCATGTACTTATGGGGCCAAATGGCAGTGGTAAGTCTACATTAGCAAAATCTATCATGGGCTATTTTGATAATATAAATGGGAGAATCTTGTTTAATGGCTTAGATATAACTAAGCTATCGATTGAAGAAAGATCCAAACTAGGCATATTCTTAGGCTTTCAAAATCCAATAGAAATAGAAGGTTTAAGTACTATGACATTCTTAACACACATAGCAAAAGGATCTTCATTTAAAGAAAAGATAGACCTTATATATAGCATAGCAGATAGACTTAAAATAGATAAAGAAATGCTATCTAGGTCTCTAAATTTTGGCTTTTCAGGTGGAGAAAAGAAGAGATTTGAGATAATGCAGATGTATTTGCTTAAGCCCAAGCTTGCTATATTAGATGAGCCTGATTCTGGCTTAGATGTAGATTCATTAAAAGAAATAGCAAAAGCAATCAGCGATTATAAAAAAGAGAGTAATGCAAGCATATTGCTAATAACACATTATAGCAGAATAACAAATTATCTAGATATAAATAGAGTATCGGTTATGCTAAATGGTACAATAGTGAAAAGTGGGGATATTAATTTAATAAAGGAAATAGAGCAAAAAGGCTATAACTACTTGGTTGATAGCAATGTATGATGTATATAAGATAAGAGAAGATTTTCCTATATTAAAAGAAAAGATGCATGGCAAGCCCTTAGTATATTTAGACAATGCTGCAACAACACAAAAACCTATACAAGTAATAAATACAATAGTAGATTTTTATGAGCATTATAATGCAAATATACATAGAGGTATTTATGAGATTGCAGAGAAGGCAACAGAGGCTTATACAACATCAAAAGAGAAAGTTGCTAAATTTATAAATGCAGATTCATTTAGAGAGATAATATATGTGAGAAATGCAACAGAAGCTATAAATCTTGTTGCAAGAACGTATGGCGAAGATAATATAAAAGAAAACGACTACATATTAACAACAGGAATGGAACACCATAGCAATATTGTACCTTGGCAACTCCTTTCAATTAGAAAAAAAGCAAAGCTAGCATTTGTTAATCTAAATGGGCCTTTCTTAGATATAGAAGACTATAAAGAAAAGGTTGAAAAGCTAAGACCAAAAATAGTGACAATAACACACGTATCAAATGTGCTTGGTACCATAAACGATGTTAAAACATTAGTTGCTATTGCACATAAATATGGCGCTACAACAATTGTAGATGGGGCACAATCAGTGCCACATATGAAAATAGATGTTAAAGATATTGATTGTGACTTTTTGGCCTTTTCTGGCCATAAGATGCTTGCTCCAACAGGTATAGGTGTCTTGTATGGAAAAGAAGAATTGCTAGAAAATATGAGCCCTTTCTTGGGTGGTGGCGATATGATAAGAAGCGTAGATTATGATGAATCAACATGGAACGATCTACCTTGGAAATTCGAAGCAGGTACAAGCAATATAGAAGGGGGCATAGCTCTGGGCTCTGCTATAGATTATATAGAGAAGATTGGAATTGAGAATATTAATAAGCATGAAAAAGATCTTGTTGAATATGCATTAAATAAGTTCAATGAATATAAAGAAGTTATTGTTTATGGGCCTGAAATAAAAGATATAGAGAAAAAAGCAGGAGTAATATCATTTAATATACCTAATTTACATGCCCATGATGTTGCATCTATCTTCGATAATGAAGGTGTTGCAATAAGAGCTGGCCACCATTGTGCAATGCCTTTGCTGAGAAGAATTATTGGAATAAGTGCAACTGCAAGGATGAGCTTTTATCTTTATAATACAAAGGAAGATATAGATATAGCATTCAATGCGCTAGAAAAAGCTCTAAAAATAGCAAAAGAGCTTTGATTGAAAAATTTATTAAACTTAAAAGATGATATTATTCTTAATGATAAACGAATCAAGCTTAATAGAAAGAGAATTAGTCATTAGAGATTTAAGAATATCTAGTGAGGTAAGCGAAACAAGAAAGGCAAGCATTAGATGGCTTGCATTGGCTCTTGGTATAATAAATCCAGGCGAATCAAGGCAGATGGCGATAGCAGTATTAGATTCATTAATAGAGTACCAATTTATTAAAAAGATTGATCCTACTGCAAAAGATCTAATTCAATACATAAGTGAAAAATGGGGCCCAATAAATGAGAAGACATTAAGATATCACTTATTAAGATTTAAGAAGATGGGACTTATAGATAACAAAGATGCAAAGTTTTTCTTTACACCGCCAGAAGTAGGAGATAGATTTGATATAGACAATTGGGTCAATGCATTTCTTACATCTTATTACAAACCAATCGCAAACAAGATAAGCGCAATAATTAAAAACATTCAAAGCAAAAGTTGATATCATGAATAGAGATCCTATTATTGTTATTGCATTAGCTTTAATTGTATTTTTCTTAATCATTGGAATATATATAAGATTTTTCTATATACCAAACCAAGTATATTATATATCAATGAATGTATATACTAACAATACTACATTTTACCAATATCAAATGGCTAGATTTAAGATATATCTAGAAAACTATGGAGATAATCCTATATCAAAATTGTACTTAGGAGTATATGTAAATGATAATATTACAGAGCTTTATAATATTACATTACCTGCGCATTCAAATACAACTTTTTATTTTAATAACTCCTTTAACTTACCTGGCTCATATTCATTTGAATTTGTAATAGATCCACAACATTTATTCAATATACCAAATAGATCAAACGTAACAAAAATAATAAATATAAGTGTAATGCCAATTCAAAGACCAGACCCATATTCTATAATAAAGCCAAAATATTATTTCATAGAAAATGGTTCATTAAATGCCTTTGCTATTTATGCATTATATAGCTTAAACAAAAGCTATGGTATTTACTTTAATATATCTTACTCACCAGAATTAGAGAAAGTTCTGCAGGGTATATTATTAGTAGCGTTACCATATCTAAGGAATATATCATTTTCAACAGCATTATATAACAATACAAATTATAGCATAATTTCTTCAATATGGCTATCTGGTTATATAAAGAAATCATTAATAGATTCAGTATTGATTGGTCTAGGTTACAAAATAACAAATGAAACAAATCTATCATTTGTAAAATTCAATAATAGTAGTATGTGCTATAATTATTCTGGGGGTTGGATAAAGCTATGGTATGTAAAAAATGGGAATTGCACAGATATAAGAAAAGTGAATAATGTAACATTCAATGTTAATGGGCCATATATAAATATAAACAATACGAAATATTTGGGTTCATTTTCGTATAGCAATTATTCACATTCCTCTATATATATAGTAAATTCAAGTCTTGATATTATAACAAATACCACTTATTTGGGTAATTTAATATGCTATGGCTATATATCAAATATAGATAACAGATCTTATTGCTCAACCTATATTTTGCCTACAAACAAATCGTTAAATTCAAGTATAAGACTTATACAAACAAAAATGATAACAAATAAATATAATTATTCTGTTTATACACTATTCAATTCTTCTTTGGATATATTTGAACAAGTAAATGATAATATAAACATATTATCTCATCTTTATAACAAAAGTTCGCTTAGCTTTATCTCTGGTATTACAAACAATTGTGAATTAGCAAGCCCTCTAAGATGTAGCAATGTAACTTTTAGTAATTCTACACTTTCAATAAGTATAACAAATAATCTAAATACAAGTATATTTATAAAGAGAGCAGCTTGTTATATTAATCCAAGCTATAATTACACAAAAGAGAATATTACAATAATGCCTCATAAAAGTGCATCAATTTCTATTACCTGTTTTAATAGTGGATCAAAGATTGTTGGATTTCCATTTAGTCTTAACTTAAAAATGATTCTCTCTTATACTTATAATAATACTAATGCAACATCTATAGGGAGTGCATTTATAGTATAGAAAGTAATTTTAATTATTTTGCCTAAATTTATTTTGTGAAATTCAAAAATGATATTTGTTATTTGGCTGGTTTAGTTAGAATGCCCAAAAAAGCAAAGATAGAAATAAAAAATAATAATGAAGAGATCACAGCAAAATTCATTAACATAGCTATAAATAATGGTATAGACCCAAAAAAGATAATAGTAGAAGATAATAAAGTTTATTTTTATAATTATAGATTGGCTAACAAAATCAAAAGATTCTTAAAAAACAAAAGAGTTATGCTTTCTAAGCCAAGTCCATGTTCTATTGCTTACTTTGCTGGTTTATTTGATTCTTTAGGAAAAGATGATATTAGCTTTTCTAGTCTAGATACCATTGATAAAATAGGATTAAGCAATCTAAATATACATTTAGCTGATTCTAGGATAATAAATAAAAAATTCTTCTTAACTATTATTTTAAGCGATAGTATAAAGGCAAAAGAGATAAGTAAAAAACTAAATTTAAAAATTTGATTTTCTAAATTAAAAACATGAAAATCAAGCTTCAAAGCGCAATGGAATATTTAATGACTTATGGATGGGCTATATTGGTCATTGCCATTGTATTAGGTGCATTAGTAAGTCTTGGTATATTGAATCCA
>JAGDXY010000001.1 GCA_023256495.1 Microcaldota archaeon | reverse complement strand
GTACAGGTGCAGCACCAATAGTAGCAAGAATAGCAAAAGAGCAAGGTGCATTAGTTATGTCAATGGTAACAACACCATTTGACCTAGAAAGAGTAAGGAAGGTAAAAGCAGAAGAAGGTATACAAGAACTAAGAAAATATTCAGATAGCGTAATAATAGTAGATAATAATAGGCTAACCAAACTAGTACCAAACTTACCTTTACAAGCTGCATTTGCTACTGCAGATGAGGTACTAGCAAAAGCAATCGGTGGATTAGTTTGGACTATAACAATGCCAAGCTTATTAAATATAGACTTTGCTGATGTAAGAGCAATTATGGGCAATGGCGACGTTGGTTTCATTGCAGTTGGTACTGGTTCTGGAACAAGCAAAGTACAAACAGCTACTGAGAGTGTATTAAAGAATAGATTATTAGATGTATCGTTTGATAATGCAACAGGTGCATTAATACACATTACTGGTGGTACATCATTAACATTAGGAGATGCAATTGCAGCAGGCAATGGTATTGTAGAGCACATGCATCCAAATGCATTAGTAAAATTTGGAGCAAGAATAGTACCAACATATGAAGATAAGCTCGAAATGGTAGCAATAGTAACAGGTGTAAGAGGTGAAAGCATATTAGGAAAAGCAGTACAAGAAAGGAAAGAGGCAAATCTTGGTTTTATTGAACCAATATAAAGGTGGTTTAAATGTCTTTTGATGAATTCCAAACAAGGGTTGCTGTTGTTGGTGTTGGTGGACAAGGTTGTAACCTTGTGACTAGGCTTTATAGAGCTGGACTAAAAAGCGCAGATACTATTGCAGTAAATACAGATCAAACCCATTTAAGCATAACAAATGCACATAAAAAATTGCTAATAGGAAAAGAAATTACAAGAGGTTTAGGCGCAGGTGGTTTTCCACAAGTAGCTATGAAAGCAGCAGAGGTAAGCAAAGAGGATATTGCAAATGCATTGCAAGGTTATAATTTAATATTCTTAGCTGCAGGTATGGGTGGGGGTACAGGTACAGGTGCAGCACCAATAGTAGCAAGAATAGCAAAAGAGCAAGGTGCATTAGTAATAGCAACTGTAACTTATCCATTTTCATTAGAGAGGAATAGAAAGAATACTGCAGATTGGGGTATAAATGAATTAAATAAAACTGCAGATTTAACGCTAGTAGTAGAAAATGAAAGATTGCTATCATATGCAAGCAATCTACCTATGGAGAAGGCATTTGAAGTAGCAGATAACATAATAGGTGAATCTATAAAGGCTATATCTGATAGCATAAGCATACCTAGTTTTATGAATATTGACTTCTCTGATTTAAGAAATATAGTTGGTGGATCAGGAATGGGTGTGATTGGTGTTGGAACAGGAACAGGTAGCGGGCCAGAAAGAATAGAAGAAGCAATTAGAAGCACAAGAGAACATCCATTAGTTGCAGCAGACTATACTGGTGCGAAAGGTGCATTAATACATATTACTGCTGGTCCAAATCTAACAATTCAAGAAACTAATCAAATAGGTGAAGGAGTAACAGAAGGCTTAGCACCAAATGCAAATGTAATAATGGGCGCAAGAATAGTTCCAGAATTTGAAAACAAAATAAAAGTATTATCCATAATAACAGGGGTAAAAACAAAAGTAGGAGAGATAGTAAGTAGAGTAAATGCATCAAGCAATTGGAACTTAGGAATAGTAGAGTCAATTTACTAATCCTTTTAATTCTCTCTTTTTTATTTAAATGAGTGGCGTGACATAGCCCCTCTTCTGTTTTTGGTAGCATTTGACTAAGCGGCTTTTTAAAGCCTTGCTTGCTCACATAAGCAGGGTTAACTTCGTTTCATCCGCATCTATGCGCTCGTAGTGTCACAGCTTATATGCATAGTAGCGGTTCGTTTCTGTGCTAACCCCACAGCCTTAAGCTGTTGCTTATCGCAAGGAGGGAGCTTCCTCAGTCATAAAGACCGTAAGCTACCCGCACGCCACCCATATTAATATTCTCAAGCAAAATTAATATATTTTCTATAATTAAATGTTATTATGTTATTATCTTATTTAATATCAGAAGTTTTGATAATACTATTAATAGCATTAGTAGTTTTCATAATATTCAAGATAGGTAAGCTTATACTAAAATTTATACTTGGATTAATTACAAATGCAATACTAGGCATAATATCTATATTCGCCCTAAATTGGCTTTTTGGACTAATGATACCTATAAATATAGCTACATTGATAGTAAGTACTTTATTTGGTTTACCTGGTGTTGGCTCACTTATTATATTAAGGCTATTTGATGTAATCAAGCAATAGCAAGTTCAATATCTTCTTTTCTTAGTGTTTTTCTATTTGCATGATGAGCAAGCTTTACCGCTTTTTGAGCTAACGAATAAGAGTATTTGTTTATAACATCTAAAAATTCATCAAGAGCATCATCACTAATCCTATATGCACCTGCCTCTTTTAATATCTTTTTTGCTGTACTTTTTTTAATCATTTTATCAACCTTATTAAAGAACCATTATAGCTAAGATAAACAGTAATTCTTTTCGAATAATTGAATTTATATGAATATGTAACATTCCATACGTTTTCATAACTCTTATTTTCATATGCATAGCTAGATATAAATGTTGCATTTGTAGTAATGTTGTTTTTACCGAATGAATTTATAAATGAACTTATATCTATATTATTGAGATAATTAGTTGCATAGGTTATAGCTATCGGTGCTGCACTTAATAACTTTGATCCATATATAGAACAATTTCTTGTATAAATTATTTCTGGTGTTAATACAAAATTATATTTAGGATATTCCATAGAATAAAGGCCAAAATTAGGACATATGCTATGTGGATTTGTTATATAATCAAGTTGAATAAACCAATTACCATTTGAAAAATTCATACTTATTATATCAATAGAGATATTGTTTCCATTTTTAGAATTATTAAAATAAGTGTATATAAGATTTTTTACATATGTTTCATTGCTTATATTATTTTGTGTATTTTTAAATGACATTATATATACTAAACTAATAATTATTGCAATTATAACAGCAAAAACAACAAGCCATATAACTAAATCCATAATGATTCTATATATTTAAAAGCTTAAAAAGGTATTCTACTCATTTAGTAGCTTTATTATTCTTTCAGCTTTTTTCTTGCCTATGCCTTCTATTTTCATTAGTTCATATAGATTAGCATTTGCAAAATTTTTCAATGTTTTAAAATGCTCTATGATCTTTTTTGCAGTTTTTTGTCCTATGAAAGGAAAACTTGAAAGAACCATTATCTTAAATTCATAATCGCTATATGCCCTTTTGCTACCGACTATTATAGGCATATTTTCTTTTTCTTCTTGCTCCCTTTTTGCTAATCTATAAATAATATCTGCAGTATCATCTTCGCTATATGATCTAATCACTTGTGTATTGTATTCTAGATATATCTTTGCTAATATACCATTAATAATATGATTACTTAACATAGGCTCATCTTCACCCTCTATGATTAATATTGGTTTTAGGAATGTATTGCTTAAACGCTCTAATTGATCAAATAGCCTATTGTTTTCTATGCTATGTACAAAATCACTTATTGTCTTTCTTTCTATAGCTACTCTCTTTGATACTATATAATCACCTACTGGAAGACTTGCAAAATCTATAGTTATATTATAACTAGACAATAATTCAACTAATCTAACATTTCTCTCTCTTTCATCAATCAGTATGTGAACCATAAAAAACATTTATTATAGAAAAATTAAAATAAGTTAGAATAATAAGTTAATTGATCTATATGAATTTCAATATAGACCAAGGCACGAGATTAGTTAAGGCAGCTAGATTTGCCATATCTTTATATTTAACATCTAACTATTTCAAAAGAGAATTAGCTGAGAAGTATGTCGAGGACTTTAATGAAAAGCAAGGTGTGTTTGTAACCCTCTATCATTATCCTACAATGACATTACGAGGTTGCATAGGTTTTCCTATTCCTATAAAGCCATTGAAAGAATCATTAATCGATGCGGCTATAGCAGCTGCTACAGAAGATCCTAGATTTGTACCTGTAACACATATGGAGCTAAAAGACTTAATAGTAGAAGTAAATGTCTTATCACCACTAGAATTAATAAGAGCAAAAGAAAAAGAAGAGATTAAAAAAGAGATAAAAATAGGTAAAGATGGACTAATGATAAAATATGGTTATTATGAAGGTCTATTCTTACCAGAAGTTCCAGTTGAAGAGCATTGGAATGTAGAAGAGTATTTAGAAAATTTATGCATAAAAGCAGGCTTGCCAACACATATGTGGTACCATGAAGGTGCTTCTTTATATAAATTTACTTCACAGATATTTAGAGAAATAGAGCCAGATGATGGAGTAAAAGAAATTGTATTAAGTAAAAAGTGATTTAATGGATAGAGACAAGTTAGCGTTGATAATTGTATTATTGTCGTTTATAATTGATATTGTTATTTTATATGCTAATTTTATAGCATCAATAAAGCTCATTTTAATTATTGTTTCAATAATAACAACGTCTTATTTAGTAACAAAAATAAAGAGAATAAAGCTTTATTATGGAATAGCCTATCTAGTAGGAACTAAAAAAGGTATAAATCTAATAAGTAGGCTTGCTACTAATTATAAGAGATTGTTTGAGCTTATTGCAAATCTAGGTTTAGTTATGGGTTTTGGTCTCATTTCAAGTAAGTTAGTAAAAGAGAAGAAATTTCTATTTCTAGGAATATTGGTAATATTAGCAAGTGAGATATTTATATTGCCATTTATTGGTGTTGGATTGAATTTCATATATTTACCACAAATAACTACAAAGGTATCTGCATCAACTTATCAAGGTATAGACTTATTACCAATTATCTCAATATTAATTTCTATTATTGGAGGTTTTAGTGCATATATATTATTCCTACTTTTATATTCAGATTTTAATCTATTCTTTGTTTTATTGTTTGAGCCAAGATATATTACAAATGAGCCACCAGGTATAGCACCATTAATACCTGGTATTACACTACCATTAAGTTCTGGAATAGCTGCAATTGCATTATTGCTTCTTGCCCATGAATTCTCTCATGGTATATTAGCTAAAATAAAGAAAAATAATCCATCGAAAATAGGTATAATACTTGCTGGTTGGATTCCATTAGGTGCGTTTGTAAAGATCGATGATAAAAAATTAAAGAAAATGAAGGTTAAAGATAAGGTAGATATAGCTATAGCAGGTGTTGCTACAAATTTTATTTTGTTTATAGTGTTTGGTTTAATTACTTATTTATTCGTAACTATGATATTACCAACTACTCCTTTTGAATATGCAAGCATATATGCTTTGAAGAATAGTCCTGCAAGTGCTGTCATACAAAATGGAAGTAAATTGATTTCTTGGAATGGCGTAAATATATCTAATCTAGAGGAATTATACAGTATAAAAGAGATACCAAATTCTATTGTTACTGTTGTTACAAATAATGGAACATATAGAATAGAAAGCAATTCATCTGGCAAGATAGGTGTTATAATAATACCACGATACAGTGGATTATTTAACTTTATCTATGGATTTATAGCCTTAAGCTTTATGCTCAACTTTTTTGTAGCATTAGTTAATCTTCTTCCTCTTCCTGGGCTAGATGGTTGGTATATCTATGACTCTTTAACAAAAAATAAAAAAATAAAAGAGTTCTTAATCTGGATTACTTTCCTCTCCTTTCTTATACAAGCGCTTCCTTGGCTTTGGTCATTCTAGCTCTATCAATAAATATTGAAAAATTTAAAACAAAAAATATTACAATAAAAATTGAAACAAAGATATATAAAGAAAAACTAGTTAAATTTTTCTAATTATTAAAAAATATAGGTTATACTTATGGACTTCTATGAAATAGAAGAAAAATGGAATAATGAATGGCTCAATGCAAAAATATTTGAAGCAGAACCAAACGACAAAAAACCATTTATGATAGTATTTGCTTTTCCATATGTGAACTCGCCATTTCATATGGGCCATGCATATACTTATTCAATAGCAGATACAGTTGCAAGATATAAAAGAATGCAAGGCTATAATGTCTTGTTTCCTGCAGGCTTTCATGCAACGGGTACACCAATACTATCTTTTGCAAAGAGAATAAAAGCAGGAGATAAGGGACTCATTGATGAATTCAAAAATATATTTAATATACCTGATGAAGACATTAAGAAAATGATAGATCCTTTATTTCTTGCAAATTATTTTATAGAAATAGATAGGAGAGCATTTAAGGACCTTGGATTTAGTATAGATTTCAGAAGAGAATTTGTTAGTATAGACCAAAAATTTAGTAAATTTGTAGAATGGCAATTCGATAAATTGAATGAAGCAGGACTATTAACAAAGGGGTTGCATTGGGTTGGCTGGTGTCCAAATGAGAACAATGCAGTAAGTATGCATGATACATCTGGAGACAAAGAACCAGAGATAGAGGAAATTACCGGAATAAAGTTTAAAGTAAAAGATAGAGATTTTTCATTTCTCTGCGCAACATTTAGACCAGAAACACTTTTTGGAGTTACTAATTTGTTCATAAACAAAAATGCAAAATATGTAATATGTACTATTGAAAATGAAAAAGTTTGTATATCTGAAGAAGCTAGCAAAAGATTGAGCTATCAATTTGATATAAGAGATACGCAAACTATCAGTAATGATGAATTGCTTACTTTAAAAGCAATAAACCCAATAAATAATAGCGAAGTGCCAATATTACACGCATCTTTTGTTGATCCAAAAAATGGGACAGGAGTAGTTATGAGCGTACCAGCGCATGCACCATTTGACTATTATGCTCTATATGAAGAAAATAAAAGATACGATATAAAGCCCATTAAAGTTCTAGAAATAAACAACTATGAAATACCTGCAAAGAAATATATAGAGATGGTAGATGAAGAAGATATTAATAAGAAACTAGAAATTGCAACAGAGAAAGAATATAAAGAAGAAGCACATAAAGGAATATTCTCTATTGAGCCATATAAGGGATTAAATGAGAGTGAAGTAAGAGAAAAGATAAAGGAAGATTTAGAAAAAAGCAATAATGCAATACCAATATATATAATAGAAAATGCGCCTATTTATTGCAGATGTGGAGCGGAGGTAGTTGTAAAGAAAATAAGCGATCAATGGTTCCTAGATTATGGTAACCAAGAATGGAAGAAAATTGCAAAAGAGCTATTGGATAAAATGCAAGTTTTGCCAGAAAGTGCAAGAAAAGATTTAGAATATACTATTAATTGGTTGCATGAAAGGGCAGTAGTAAGAGCAGAGGGTTTGGGCACAAAATTCCCGCTTGATAATAAGTATATAATAGAATCGCTATCAGATTCTACAATTTACCCAATATTTTATACATTCTCACATTTGCTGAAAGATGTAAAACCAGAACAATTAACTAAAAGCTTCTTTGATTTTGTTATACTGAACATTGGTAATATAGACCAAGTTAGCAAAGAAACTGGAATAGATTATAATATAATAAAGAAAAGTAAAGAAGAATTTGAATATTGGTATAAAAACAGCTATAACTCATCTGGTTATGACCTAGTATACAATCACTTAACAATGTATATATTTAATCATGCAATTATATTTAAAGATAAAAGAGAATATTGGCCAAAAGGTATTATAGCAAATGGTCTTGTCCTTTATGATGGACAAAAAATGAGTAAGAGCTTAGGAAATATAATACCAGCATTAGATATAAGGAAGAAATTTGGTGCAGATCCAACTAGATTGGCTTTAATTTATTCAAGCAATGTTGATTCAAACCCTAATTTTGAGTTAAACAATCTAAAAGGTATAATAGAAAGATTATCATATATAGAAAATGTAATAGATAATATACAAAATTATAACAATACCGAAATAAAGAACATAGACTATTGGCTCTACTCAAAACTAGCTAAGAAAATAAAAAACGCAACAAATGAAATGGAGAAATTATTAACAAGAGATTATGTATTAGATGTGCTATTTAATACAATAGATGAATTAAAGAGATATTTTGATAGAGGGGGTAGCAATCCATTAGTATTAAATGAATATATTAGCAAAGTATTACTTCTCATGCAGCCAATAGCACCACATATAGCAGAGGAGCTTTGGCATAGAATTGGTAATGAGACTTTTGTGTCTCTTGAAAAGTGGCCGGCAATAGATGAATCAATGATTAATGATAAATTAGAGAAGAGCGAAGAAGCAATTGATCTTTTCATAGATGATGTTAAGAGTATAAGGGATATGCTAAAAAGAAAGAATAGAGAAATTAAAAAATTGAAGATAATTATTGCAAGCAAGGAGAAAAGGGAAAAGGTAAAGGAATATTTCGAGAATAGGCTAGATGATAAGAATATAAAAGAAGCTATAGAAAAAAGAAAAGACAGATTAGACCTATTAAGAGATAACGATATTAGCCAGGATGATGAAATTGCTATATTTAATGATGCAAAAGATTACATAAGCAAGAAGATAGGTGTAGAGGTTTATATAGAAAGAGAAGAAGAGAGCAAATCAGAAAAGAGAATAAGATCATTACCTCTTATACCAAGTTTTGAATTAGAGTGATTATGTGGCTTGTCCATTATGTAATCTAGATCTATCAAAAGAACATGTTTGGTATAAAGATGATAAAATAATAATTCTAGATACTAAGAATAAAAAAGGGCATAAAGGAAGGATAATGGTTGTTTGGCGAGAACATAGAAAAGATATAGAAAAAGAAGATAATGAATATGCAATTACAAAACTAAAAGAAGTAGCAAAAAATGTATTTAAGTATACACATTATTATGAGATATATCAAGATAAATATAGTAGCATAATGGAACATTGGCATAGAATAGCAGCAGATATAGATCCTAATGCTGATGATTTTGAACAAGTATTAGATACACCAAGAGAGATATATAGATTAGATGGTACATTAATAAAGATTATTAATGTCTAAGCAAACATCTGCTTGGAATAGAAATTTTTTATAGATGTATAAGTCTAACTGAAAGACTAAAAATATATTTACAAAAGAAATTGCCTCTATGTATATGAGAATTTTGATCAACTAAGATTTTAATTTTTGTTACATTCATTTTGCAAAAACCACATTATTTAATCCACTTATTTATTGGAATCTTAAAGTTATTAATACTTATAGCAATTATGCATTTATATGCTAAATCTGAATTTGCTCTAGATGTAACTCTCTAAAATTTGGCATAAAATTCTTTATCAACAATTTATTTTTACATAAAGATTCTGCGAAATTAATTTTTTCTAATACAACTAGAGGGTAATACTAGATCATTCTCATTAAATAAGCCTCTTCTTACCGAATTGAGCTCATTGCTACCTATAAATCTCTTATTCCTATCTTTAAATGAAACCACAATATTACAATTATGCAAATGAAATACAGGAATAATTGCACGCAGAAGTCTTTTTCTGATAATAAAATCCTTATTGCTTATTGCATTAGTAAATAATAATTCATCAATATAATCCTCTGAGGTGCTAAACAATACCTCTAAAACTTGTTTTAATAGCTCCTTATCATTATTAATTATAACCTTAATTATATCTAATCCAAATATATCATTATAGAAATATCCTTTTGAGAATTTATGCTTTGGATCTGTTAATATTATAATCTTGTTCATTGTCTTAATTTTGCTTTCATTGTTTTTATTATATATTAATTCAACATTATCTATAAGATCAAATACCTTTAATTTTCTAATAAATCTTCTTGTATTCTTTGCTCTTATATTATCATAGGCTATATAATTAAATTCAATATCAGACATTACATATCAATTTAAATTTGCAGAAACTATTTAAAAATGTTAACTATTAAGTATATTTATTGAGTGAGTAATATGTATATATCACAAGTAAAAGATAGGGTTGGTGAAGAAATAGAATTGAGAGGTTGGGTATATAGAAAGAGAGAAAGTGGGGGTATAATCTTCGTCATCATAAGAGATCATACAGGCATAATACAAATTTCTATAAAGAAGGATAATGTTGACGCTAATTCATGGAATGATGCTAATGAAACTAGTATAGAATCTAGCATAAAGGTAAGAGGTATTATAAAAGAAGATCCAAGAGCACCGGGAAATTATGAGATAGAAGCAAAAGAATTTAAGCTAATACATAAGGCAGAGCCATTTCCTATTACTGAATATCAAAGCCCAGAGCTCTTATTAGATTTTAGACATCTTTGGCTAAGAAGTCAAAAAATGACAAAAATAATGAGGATAAGAAGTTATGTATTTAGATATATAAGAGAATTTTTAGATGAAAGAGATTTTTATGAAATTACACCACCAATATTGACAAAGGCGGGAGGCGAAACTGGTGCAGATTTGTTTGAAGTAAAATACTTTAATGAAAAGGCTTATCTAACAGAATCATCACAGTTATATGCAGAGGCAATGATATTTTCTCTAGAAAAGGTCTATTCATTTGCACCGTCATTTAGAGCAGAAAAATCTAGAACAGTTAAACATCTTGCAGAATATTGGCATTTAGAACCGGAGATGGCATATTATGATATGTATGACAACATGAAACTTCAAGAAGAATTAGTTAGTTATATTGCACAATCATTAGCTAGAGATCATGCAGATCTGTTAAAAGATTTTAATGTAAATATAGAAGAATTAAAAGGAGTAGAGCCACCATTCCCTAGGTATTCATATAAAGAGGCATTAGATATACTAAAAGAAAAGGGCTCTGACAAGAAATGGGGCGATGATTTTGGAGTTGAAGAAGAAAAATTGCTTACTATGGATCAGACGAAACCAATATTTATACACCATTGGCCATCTGAAATAAAAGCATTTTATATGCCAGATGACCCAGAATATCCAGGAACAGTAAAGAACGCAGATATGCTTGCACCTAAAGGACATGGTGAAATTATTGGAGGTAGTGAGAGAATATGGAAGTTAGATGAATTACTAGATAAGATGAAGAAATTTAAGTTAAATATAGAGAATTATGATTGGTATATTGATCTAAGGAAATATGGCAGTGTACCTCACTCTGGCTTTGGTATGGGTGTAGAAAGAGTAATAAAGTGGCTTCTAAACTTAGATCATATTAGGGATGCTATACCATTCCCTAGGGTAATAAATAGAGTTAAACCTTAGTTATTACCTTAGATATTATAGACTCAGATGGATATGCAATCTTATTTTCTTTTATTATTTTAAGATTGTTTCTTTTTATTGCACTATTTATTTTATCTTGGTTTGCAATGCTGCTAGTTGTTAATATTATATAGCTATCTTTATTTATGTAATCATTTACTTTATTTAAAAATCTTATAGCAACTCTGCTTCCATCATTGCCACCACACCAAGAATAGGCTATAATGCCAAATTTTCTTATCTCTAATCTATTACATGGTATATATGGTGTATTAAATACAATAATATCAAATTTATCTTTTATATTACTAAAAAGATTGCTTTTTACAAATCTTAAATTTGCTTTTACTAAACCTTTATTCAAATAATAGTTCTTCTTTGCTAATTCTAATGCCTCATCTAATCTATCTGCAAGAACAACCTCTTTTACATTACTTAGAGTAGATAAATATAAGCCTATAATACCTGTGCCCGTACCCATATCTAATATAGTAATATCTTTAGATATATTGATTAATTCTTTAGCAGTATCTATAGTAAGAAATGTATCCTCTGATGGCTCATATATGTCTTTATCTAATTCTATTTCTAAGCCATAGATATGCATGATCATTACCTATAACAATATCTAAATATCTTTTATAAATTTTAATGAGAAAGTATTATAAAATGAAAGATAAGATAGAAAATTGGATTATAGAAAAAAATGTAGAAAATGAACAGAAATTCGATTTGATAGGTATTGTAAAGCAGGCAACATGGAAGGATCTGCTTATAGATCTAGTAAGAAAAAATAAAATTGATCCTTGGAATATAGACCTTATAGCAATAATAGATAGTTATATCCAAGCCGTAAGAGAGATGCAAATGCTTGATCTCACTATACCTGCAAATATAATATTGGCTGCCTCTATATTGCTAAGACTAAAAAGCCAAATGCTTTTTAACAAAGAAGAAAACGAAGAGCCAAAAGGGCAAGAAGTAGTTAACTATAATGTAGAAATACCTGAGCTTTCGCTTAGGATAAGAATTCCACCAAAAAGGAAAGTAACATTAGTCGAGTTATTGAATGCATTAGAAGAAGCAATGAAGATAAAAGAAAATTTTGAAACGATAAAAAAAGAAGAAATAATACCAATTAATATAAATATAGATAATGGTAGAATAGAAGAGATAATAGATGAAACATTTAATGTTATAAAAAGCAATAAGGATAAAGATAATTTAATTTTGTTTAGCACTTTAATTAAGAGAGTAAAAGTAGATGATATATTACTAAAGCTGTTTATACCTATAATAATACTCGCAAATAGGGGCATGATAGAGCTATTTCAAGATGAATTCTTCGGCGAAATAATAATAAAGGTAAGGTGATATTTTGGATTATAAAAACTTGATAGAAGCATTGCTGTTCATGTCATCAAAAGCAATGAGTATAGAAGAGATAGCAAGCAAATTAGGCATTGAAACACCAGGCGCAATCAAGATATATTTAGATCAATTAAAAGACGAACTTGACAAAAGAAATGGTGCTATTTATTTAGCTGTGATTGATGATAAATATCTCTTAACTGTAAAAGAAGAATACATAAAGTCGTTAAATATAGAAAACGAACCCGATATTTCAAAAGGTGCTTTAAAAATACTAGCGTTTATAAGCAAAAATAATGGTATATTACAAAGTGAGCTTGTAAAATATTTTGGTAAAGCAACATATCAATATATAAAAGAGCTAAAAGACAAGGAGTTTATAGAAGCAAAAAGAAGTGGAAGAACAAAGGCAATATTTATCACTAAAAAGTTTAATGAATATTTTGTAACATAGAATATACTATTTAAATTTTTATAGTTTAATATATGAAAGGTGTAAGAATGGTAGATGAAAATAATCCGATAAGCACCTCTGGAGGCGTAGAGCCTTTTACTAGCGATCTCTCAACAAGTGATTTCTGGCTTTTAGTTGACAGAGGTTATATGCCAATTGCATTGGTTTTAGGAAATTCAGTATATAGTATGGGTTTCATAGGTGGAATTGCAAGTGGTTTAAAAGGTTTGCAAAAAGGAGAGATACCACAAATAACAGAATTGATGTATAATGCAAGAGAAATGGCATTATCAAGAATGAAAGAAGAAGCTAAGAAAGTAGGGGCTGATGGTGTTATAGGAGTAAAACTAAAGATAGAATATATTGGAACTAATTGGATGGAGGTAACAGCAATAGGTACAGCAATAAAATATGTTGGCAAAAAGACAAATGGTAATGAAAGTGGACCAACAGTTGTAATACCTGTAAATAGCGAACAAGTAGATACAAAACTTAGATAAAATGGCCGTCAAGCCATATGAACTCAAAAAGATAAAGAATGCAAAGGTACCAAATGAGTATGATTATTCAAAAGACACAGTCTATTTTTCTTTTATTGGTCTTAATCTATCAGATGCTGTCAAAAATGCAAAATATGGAAAATACTTATTGACAAGAATATTGCTCACTTTACCAGAAGCAATAATAGTGCCTTTGTTTCTGTATTTCATAATAAGTACTAAACTTGGTCTAAGCAGTATAATTTTCTATAGCGTAATATTTTACATTATAGATATTATTGCAGGAGCTTTGATAGCAAGAGCAAAAGCTATGATAAACAATACAAAAACAAATATTGTAGATCTATTAATAAATTCTATTGCAGATTTTCATGCTTTATCCTATATTTTATTAATACTCTCGCTCGTAGCATTATATAATAATTATATAGCTTATTCTTATTTGCTAATATTGTTTGGTATTGTTTCTTATATGACCACTATGAGATTTAGCATGTCATCGTTATTCTTTAAAAAGAGAATTCCTAGATCAAATAGTATAGACTTAAGCATGCAATTTATAGGTGAGAACTTCACAAAAGTTCTATTAATAAATTTAATAGTAGCAATATTGCCGATTTTCTCAATACTCCTTCTTATTGTATCGAAAAGCATATATGCACTAATAGGTGTAATTATTATCTATTTATTCTCTATGCTTATCTGGGAATCTATTATAGTTGAGGCGTTTAATATAATAGACAAAAATAAAAGGTATAACTATATAGTCAATTAGATTCTTTTGTATGTAGGCCCTTTTGTTTGACCACCTAATTTATAGTTTGTATACAATGATAAAACAAAGAGATAAGATGATAGCCTATTTAAGAATCTCTGTATTTCTTTTACATCATCTGGTAAATTATCATTTATGCCAAGGCTATTCAAAAATTCATAAAAAATAATTTCTAATTTTCTTGATTCAGTTCTAAGTTTATCTAGCTCTGCAGGTAATAATAAGTCAAATACTACAAAACTTTTTGGCGCTGGAAATTCATCTTTTAAATTGTCTATAATATCTTCTAGATGTTTTGTATTCCCGCTATCGAACTTAGGCATGTTTGAATTGATCTCATTTATTTCTAGAAAATAAGATATAGCTCCAATAGAGAATGTAAGGTTTCTAATAAAATCTAATTCATTAATTAAAAATAGATATAGATCTTTGTTCTTACTGCTCTTCTTTTCATATCTTTTCAGTTTAGATATTAATATGTTTAAAGAAGAACGAAATGAATCTATCTCAGCACTTAATTTAAAAAAATAAGAGTTTTTTGGCACTTTTTTATTACCTAAACTTGAACTTCCATTATCGCCACTTCTAGTATAATAATTAACCATAAGAATAATTAATTTAATAAGTTATATAAATTTACATATAAGTTGTTATGGGCATGTAGTCTAGCGGTAGGACGCTACCCTCACACGGTAGAGGCCGGAGTTCAACTCTCCGCATGCCCATATTATTATTCTAAACGTCTTTCTATCTCTATAAGTAGATCTAAAATAAAGCCAGCGATTATAGAAAGAAAGCCAAGAACAACAAGCATAAAAGCTATCAAAGCTCTACCTATCAAAGTAAAAGAACCTGTTGACAAAAAATTTAATAAGACATATAATCCTATTAAAAATCCTATTATGATGAGTATAACACCAATCGTACCAAAAACAAATAATGGATTATAATCTCTAGCCATTCTTACTATATGCGCAACCACACCAAAACCATATATTGTTTTTGACTTAGCCAATTTAGATTGGCTAAATCTTCTTGGATAATAAGTAATAGGTACCTCTTTTATTATATAGCCTCTCTTCGCAAATTCTATAGCAAAGAATGCTAAACCAGCTCTATAAGGCTCTAAATTTCTAATGCTATCAAAGGCTTCTCTTTTCATAACGACTAAGCCTGTAAGTGAATCATGCAATTTAATATGATAAACAAAACTAAAGATTCTTGATATAACTTTGTTTCCAAAGTAAATATAAAAAGGCATGGCTCCTGGTTTTATACCGCCAAATCTATTTCCAAATACAACGTCTGCTTCATTATTATTTATCATTTCTATAGCTTTCTTAATCCCATTAAATTCTCTATCATGTGTATCATCGCCATCTATAGTTATTAATATATCCCCTCTTGCTTTTCTAAATCCAAGCATTATCGCGTTCTCTACACCAAAATTCTTTTGTACTAAAATTTTTACTCCTAGCTTCTTGAGTCTATCTCTATATTCTTTGCTACTCTTATCTACTATAATAATCTCAGAATTTGGAAATTCTTTTTTAATTCTATTTACTAAATCAAATACTGCCTCTTCTTCTATTGTTGGTATCACAAAACTTAGCATAATCTTATTAACTAATTAAGATTTAAAAATGATTTACATAATAAAATAAGAGAACATGTCTAATATAATACCAAGATATCTATTCTTTACAAGAGGCGTTGGTATAGCAGAAGATAAACTAACATCTTTTGAAGATGCCCTAAGAGATGCAGGTATACAAATGTTAAATTTAGTAAAGGTATCTAGTATAATACCACCAAAATGCCGAGTAATAGATAGAGAAGAAGGCAAAGAGTTTTTAGAACCTGGGAGAATAACATTTGTTGTATTAGCAAGAAATGAATCAAATAGAAAAGGTGATGTAATTACTGCAAGCATTGGCTATGCATATTTTAAAAGTTTAAAGGAATATGGCTATTTAAGCGAATACGAAGGTTTTAATGAAGATGAGTATACAAGCAGTGAAAAGGCGAAAGATATAGCTATAAATATGCTAAAGACGATAAATAAAAACGAAAAAGATGAAATAATAAGTGGTAGCATAACACAAGCAATAACGGTTAATAATAAAAAATGGCATACAGTAATCTCTGCAGCTGTATTGATATAAATTAGTTTATAGATTTTAAAAATTCAAAATCAACATATTCAAAAGGAAACTTATGAGAAAGCTATGAGGCACTTTTCCCTTTCATCTTTTTCTTATTCTTTAATGAAAAAATGAGTGTAGCGATCAAACCCATAAAGAATGTGATCAAAAGAAACCAATATTTATAATTCATATTTATTCCTATTAAGTCAATAGTATAGTTTTGATTTGGTTGAAGGATAGGTAATATAGAATACCAGATAATTAGGTATATAGGTATTACAACAAGCATAAATAAGAATTGACTTTTCATTAAAATACCCATATGCATCATAGCTTCTTTATTCAATTCTTCAATTTTAGAATGATCATTCTTCGCAATCGCATCTTTTATTTCTTTAGAAAGTGAACGTATTCTATTATTCGCATTAATAAATTTATCATCATTAAAAATTTTTATTCTAATAAAATAAGAAAACGAAACATAAAAAAGAGATATAAGGAAAATCTCAAATAAAATTAAAATCATTCTTCCTCTCCTGGTGTAGGAGCCCCTCCGCTTGATGGGGCTTTTGTCTTTGCACTAATTACATCATCAATTCTCAATATTGATGTGGCTGCTGCTGTAGCACTTGCAAAAGCTTGCAACTTTACTTTCATAGGCTCAAATACGCCGTTCTTTGACATATCTGCTATCTTTGCATTTATTACATCTACACCATAGCCTTTCCCTTCTTTTGTCTTGTATTTGCTTCTTAATTGTACTATTACATCTATTGAATCCATACCTGCACTTTCAGCAAGTGTCTTTGGTATTACTTCTAATGCGTCAGCAAATGCTTGAACTGCTAACTGCTCTCTTCCGCCAATATCTGTTGCATATTCTCTTAATTTCTGCGCTATAAACCCTTCTGTAGCACCTCCACCATATACATATTTTCCTAGCTCAACTGCGCTTGCTAATGCACCTATTACATCATTTACAGCTCTTTCGCCTTCTTCTGCTATCTGCTTTGTACCTCCTCTTACAAATATAGTAACGCTCTTTGCATCTTTGCAATCTTCTACAAATACCATCGCTTCTCCTTCTATTTTTCTCTCTTCTACCAAACCAGCATAACCAAGATCATCTTTCGATAGATCATCTAAGCTATTTACTACCCTTGCTCCTGTAGCCTTCGCCAATTTCTCCATATCACTCTTCTTTACTCTCCTTACTGCCATAATACCATTCTTTGCTAGATAATGTTGAGCTACATCATCAATACCTTTTTCTGTAAATAGTACGTTTGCCCCAGTCTTTGCTATTTTGTCAACCATCTCTTTTAGCATATTTTCTTCTTCTGCCAAAAATGCCTTCATTTGATCTGGTGAAGTAATCTCTATTCTAGCATCCATCTCTGTTTTTTCTATTTCTAAAGCAACATCTATCAAAGCAATCTTCGCTTTCTCAATTCTTTTTGGCATATTTGCATTTGCAACTTCTTTATCTACTAAAACACCATTTATAAATTCAGTATCCATTATATCTCCGCCTTCTTTCTTTTCTATTTTTATAAGATCTCTATCTATTACTATTTTATTATCAACTTTTTGAGCTACTTGCTTTATTGCTCTTACTGCTAATTCAGCTATATAGCTTCTTGCATCATCGCCTCCAATGTTCTTTGAACCAATTGTAACTAATGCTATTTTCTTTAGTGTTTCTGTATCATCTATATCTACATCATGTGCCTCGCTTTCCAATATCTCTTTTGCTTTTTCAAAAGCTATGTTATAACCTTTTATTATTGATGTTGCAGGTACGCCTTGATCTAATAAGGTACCAGCGTTCTTTAATAGCTCTCCTGCTAGTATTACTGTTGTTGTTGTACCATCTCCAACTTCTTTATCTTGTGTTTTTGCTATATCTACCATTATCTTTGCTACTGGATGTTCTACATTCATCTCATCAAGTATAGTAGCGCCATCATTAGTAACTACTATATCACCTAATTCGCTTACTAACATTTTGTCCATACCTCTAGGACCTAATGTAGTCTTTATTATGCTAGCTACTGCATAACCTACAGCTATATTTGCTCTCTGAGCTTCTCTTCCTATTATTCTAGATGCACCTTCAGGAAGAATTACATATTGTGGACTTCCAATCTTTTCTTCTGATGCCATTTTATCACCTAAATAGAAAAAATAATTATATATTATAAATAAAATTAGCAGATTTAAAAGCTTTTCTATTTAATATATTCTCTATATAAACCTATATTTTCCTAAATACAAATTTAAATAAATAGATTATGGTGGACTATAAGAATTCTCCCAAGTAGAAACCCAAATGATATTATTTGCTTGTCCGTTATTGTTA
>JAGDXY010000005.1:14484-72112 GCA_023256495.1 Microcaldota archaeon | reverse complement strand
TTTTTAATAATTTTAAATATAATGTTGATAGACCAATATGATCCTATCTGATTTCGATCTAATAAATATGATAAGAGATAAAAGGTTAGTAATAAAACCTTTTAATAAAGAGATAATAAGAGAAAATGGTGTAGATCTAAGGTTAGATGATGAAATAGCATTACATAATCTAAACATAGGAGATAATTTTATAATAGATCCATCAAATGAAGAGCATATAAAGAAAGAATACATAATAGAGAGAAACAAAAAAGAATTAATAATTCCCCCTTATCAGCAAGTTCTTCTATCGACTATAGAATATATAAAAATGCCAGACAATCTTGTTGGATTTGTTGAACTAAGAAGTACATGGGCTAGACATGGTCTTATAATGCCACCGACTATAACAGATGCTGGTTTTGAAGGCACCATTACATTAGAGGTATTCAATGGCTCACCATACAAAATAAAACTAGAGCCAAAATTAAGATTTGCGCATGTAATATTTGAAATTACTCTGAATAGAGTTAAAAATTCATATAAAGGCAGTTATTTAGGGCAAAGAGGTATACATATTCCAAAAATAATAAAGTAAAACTAAACAAACAATCTTCTTTGATAAATTAAATTTTTTAGCAATTTACTCTTTTCTAGCCAAACATTAAACTTAAGTCTCATAAATCTATTTATTATTGTTATTGCATCATTTAATTCATTTAAGATAATTGGTTTCTGCTTTAGTGCATCTCTTATATGCTCTCTTATATTCCATACACCGACAGGTATTTTATAGCCCTCTCTTACTTCTCTTAATATTAATACCTTTGCCTGCTTATTTATCCTATTTAGATATTCGCCTATAGCTAATTTAGCTGCATAGTAGCTACCAGTAATCTCTGCATAAGTATTTCTTCCATAATAAGGCTCATAAGATGATTCTATCTCTATTTCTTTACTTATATTCCATGTTTCATTTGGATACCACGCTTCAATTACTTCATACTCCCATGTTCCTGGTATAAAAAAGATAAGCCAATGATTGTCTAGTGCTGAATAAGAGAATAATTCTATATGATCTATGAGATTAAATTCCTTGCTCTTTTCTATCAACCTTTTTGATATTATATCATCTACTGCTGTTATGCTCCATCTAGTAGGTACCAACTTTCTATTTTTCTTTATTCCTAAGCCTCCTATAGAGAATAATCTCTGTATGCTAGAAACTTCAACTCCTTTATTATATAGTTCAAATACTATATCATTTGCATTAGCATCAATATCATAATATGCATTTTCTAATCTCTTATCACTATTTGTA
This sequence comes from Microcaldota archaeon, assembly GCA_023256495.1. GTDB lineage: Archaea > Micrarchaeota > Micrarchaeia > Micrarchaeales > CABMGC01 > JAGDXY01. The sequence goes on along the minus strand of JAGDXY010000005.1, from coordinate 70,812 downwards.
TTATATAAATAAAAATCATTTAATTTTACTCCAGGTCCAAAAGGCAAAGATCTTTCATCTAACAATAGATTATTGGTTACTTTACCTATATGAAATTCTCCATCTATCTTTCTATAGCTTATTGCTGCTTCACTTAATTTTATTACTTCTTTATTCTCTATATCATTTATTTTTACTTTGTATAAACCCCTAAATAAGCTTATCCTTTTCATTATTATATCATCTAAATTGTCATGAACCCAATACTCTGGCTTTGCTAATATCTCATTTGCATCATTTCCAAAAAGAGGGCCTATTGAGACATATGGATAACCAATTCTCCCTATAAATATATCTGGTGGTGTTATAGAATTAAGGCTATTCTTATTACTTATATCCTTTATATTATTTATTAATTTTGATATTATCTTAGGGTCTTTTAATCTTGTATAAACACTTTTCATTATAAAATATATTTGATTTTCTAATATAAAAACCTTTTATTCTTTTATAATTTAATTTATTTTATGAACATAAAAAACCGGGTTGAAAAACTCTTCTCTTTGATTAGTAATGTTGAGGTTGTAGTAATAATAAATGCATCTTTTGAGCCAGATCCTAATTTTTACTACTTTACTGGTTTTGAAAAAGGGATATATGAAAATGCAGCCTTATTTATATTTAGAGATCATATAGATTATATAGCAAACATACTAGACAAAAAGCCAAAACCTAATGATTTTATTGTTTACAAGAAAAGCTTTACATCTAAGCAAGAATTTAAAGAAATAATAAAGGAATATGGAAAAAACGCATTAATAGGAGTAAATGGAGAATACCTTCCTTTCTTATATGTTAATTTATTTAAGAAAGATTTTGGAGCAAGAGATGTTATAGATATCAGCTCATATATTAATGAGTTAAGAGTAGTAAAAGATGAGGATGAAATAGAAAAGATAAAGAGAGCATCTGATTTGATGAAAGAGATCATAGAAGAGGTATATAAAGAGATAAATGTGGGTATGACTGAAAAAGAGGTAGAAAGTAAGATTATTAATTTAATAAATGAGAGGAGTGATGGACCATCATTTGAGCCTATCATTTCTTTTGGAGCTAATGCTGCAATACCCCATCATTTACCAGACAATACAAAATTAAAAGAAAATGAAGTTGTATTATTTGACGTTGGTTTAAAATACGAAAATTATTGCTCAGATGTAACAAGAACATTCTTCTTTAAACCTGATAAGAATAGTAAAGAATATAAGTTATTGAGTGAAGCATATGAAGTAGTTGAAGAAGCTCAAAAGCTTGGTCTAGAAAAAGCAAAAGAAGGTGTAAAGGGTAAAGAGGTATATAGCGAAGTATTGAATTTCATTGATAATGCAAAAGGAGGAAAGTTCAAAGGCAAGTTTATTCATTCTTTAGGACATTCAGTTGGCTTAGAAGTACATGATCCTGGGATTGAATACTATTTAGCTCCTTATGGTGAAAAACCTCTAAAAGAAAATATGGTATTTAGTGATGAGCCAGGCATTTATATAGATGGTATAGGAGGCATAAGAATAGAAGACGAGATTGTAATTAAAAAAGATAAATCTATATTCCTTTGAGGGGAGTTAGGCTAGCCTGGTAGGCTTCCAGCTTCGGGCGCTGGCGACCCGAGTTCAAATCTCGGACTCCCCATTTTAAAATTGTTTTATTTTGTTAATAGTATTAAAATCTTTAATTTAAAAATAAAATATAATGGTGTCTTGATGATAAATCTAGATATCAAAGGCCCATTTAATTTAAAATATACTTTTGAGAGCGGTCAACCTCTAGCATTCTTTGGTGATTATAAATTAGATAATAATAATGAATTTTTATCTTATCCTACAACAAAAGGTATCTTTTATATAACAATGAATAATAATTCTCTATCTTATGAATTTTATGGAGATTATGCAGATGAAGATGCAAGAAAAGAAATAATAGATAGATTAGGCTTAAATGATGACCTCAACTATATCTATAGTAAAATAAATACAGATTCGTATATAGAAAATGCAATAAGAAACTTATATGGATTAAGAGTAACTAAGAATGACCCTTTTGAAACTATAGTAGTATTTGTAATCTCTCAACAAAATAATATAAAAAGAATAAGAAAGATTACATTGAATCTAATAGAAAAATTTGGTAAGCAATTAAATATTAGAAATGAAAATAAAAAACTATTCCCTGATTTAGAAGATCTTAGAAAAGCTAGCCTAAATGATTTTCTTTCATTAGGCTTAGGTTTTAGATCGAAGTATCTTTATAGTATAGTAAACTCTATAGATTATGATTTTATCAACGAAATAAATAAGCTAAATTATAATGAAGCAAAGAATAGATTAATGGAGCTAGAGGGGATAGGTGACAAAGTAGCTGATTGCATATTATTATTTGGTTATAAAAGATTAGAAGCATTTCCTATAGATACATGGGTTAAGAAAGCTATGGAAGAGCATTATTTATTGAAGAAAGCAAACGTAAAAGAGATACATGAATATGCAAATAAAAAATGGAATAATTTAGCGGGTTATGCCCAGCAATATCTTTTTTGGTATAAAAGAAATTCTTGATTATTTATATTTCTTATTTAGCTTTTCTGGATCTGTCATTTTAAAGAATATATCAAATGCAAAATCAAATGTGCCTTTTAAGCTTTGCCAATATATTAATTGCATTACTTTTTTCATCATATGCTTTATTCTTGTTGGTGGATACTTTACTACAGGTTGTGTATATGAGCCAATTACAAAGGTACCTTTTCCATAACCTACATCAAAAGGACAGTTTGTTCTGCCATTAAACTTATCATCAATGCCATTTAATCTATTTGCTAATACTTTTGCCTCTAGATGGGCTGTAACCCCTGATTTAGCTGTTGCTATATTTGTTGCATCTCCTATTGCATAGGCATCATCAAATCCATTTATTTGCATTGTGTATTTATCTGCTTTTATAAATCTATCTTCATCTAAAACATTGCTTGGATTATATTCTATATTAACTCCAACACAAGGGGGTATTATTATTGGTAAATCATAGCTTATTTCATCGCCTTCTATAGAATAAATTGTCTTTTTCTCAGTATCAATATAATCTAAGTCAAAGAATGTCATTATATTTATATTCCTGCTTTTAAGTAATGGCTCTATTACTTCATTAATAGGCTCAGATGGATATGCTCTAGGATATGGAGTAAAGAAAGTTATCTTTGATTTATTCTTTAAGCCTTTTTTATTAATAAATTCTTCTGCTAAGAAGGCACCTTCTAATGGTGATGGTGGACATTTACATATAGGTGAAGACATGCCAATTATTAAAGAGCCGCCTTTAAAATTATTGAGACTCTTCCATACCTTTTGTGCATTTTCTATATTTGTATGGTAATCACCAAACTGATCATTAATTTCTTTTAATCCTTTCATCTTGCTTGTATCTGTAATTGTTCCAGTAGCTATTACTAATTTATCATAAGAATATGAATTATTTTTAGTATATACCTTTCTTTCTTCTAAGTCAATTTTAATTACTTCTTCCTCTATAAACTTTCTCCCCTTTTTAAGTATACTTCTTATTGGTTTTGTTATATTTGCATGCGCTCCTTTAAAAGCAATATAAAGATAAGCTGGTTGGAATATTGTAATAGGGCTCTTATCAATTACTGTTATATCAAATTTTTTAGGGTCTAAAGAATTTGCTAAGATTAAGCCTCCTGCTCCACCACCAACTATTACTATCTTTTCCATTCTTTTACCTATTCTCTATATCTATTACTATTATTATTTTATCTTGATCTTCTTTTATGCTTTCTATCTTGTTCTTAGTTTTTTCTGCCCATGCTTGAGTATCTGCCTTTACCCCAGGATCAGTTGCCCATAATTCTATTACATCACCTACTGCTGCATTTCTATAAGCTTTTGATAATTCTACTATAGGTCCAGGACAACTTGAGCCACGTGCATCAACTACAATCCTTTTTCCCATGTTTGTCACTTTATATAAATAATACCATACCATTCTCTGCTTGCGTTAAGAACGTTGTAGCGCCTACAATGTCATCTACAATAGGATCTAAATCATTTTTACTTAAATTAAATATGCTTGCCATTAATGAGCATACATATATTTTTACATTTCCACTTTCTTTAGCCTCTTTTAACATATCATACCAGCTCTTTGTATTTGTTCTTTTCATACCTTCTTCTAATGCTGGCGCCATATCCTTAAATTCATCAGGAAAAGGCAGTGGTTTCTTTTCCTTCATAAAGCCCAGTAATGCAAATCCTGTAACAAAGATATTTACTTCATCTCCAAGCGCAGAAGCAGCAGAAGACAATACACCAAGAGGTATAAACTTATCCATAGTGCCGCTAAACATTATTATAGAGAGCTTGCCCATCATAATCACTAAACTAACTTTATAATTTAACTTTTAAAAACCTTTATATCTTAAATTTGCTTAGCCAGTCTTCTAAAGAACTTTTATTTTCATTTTCTTCTTTTACATTACTATTAATTATTTTGCTTGTTTCTTCTTTATTATTTTCTCTTAAAGATTCACCAAGTATATATACAAAAATAAGCACTACTATTAAAGCTAATCCTAGAACAACTAATATGCTAACATTTGCATTTAATGTTATATTAAAAGATGTTTGTGCAGGTTGTTTACAATCCGCTATTAAATAATTTGTTTGGTTATATAATGATTTTGCATTTGATAAAAATGCGATAGATGAACTTTCGTTATTTATCTTATATAATCTTAATGAATTTATTTTATTTTTTAGATAGCTAGCATATGTCGTGCCATTTTTGTAGCTGCAATTATTTAGCAAAGAGCTATTACTATTTATTAATACAATAGATTTTGCTATATAGCTATTACCACTTATTATATTTGGTAAAATAAAATTAATTGATTCATTATATTTGTTAAACAAGTAGCTTAAATAATATATTTGATTTTTGAAATTTTGCATATAGCTATAATTGCCTTTATTTATTGAGTTATTTAGTTTTTCTAAGTTGATACTTGTATTAATTATTGAAGAATTTAATGTATTATTACATATAAGATAAGTTGAGCAATAATAACTATATTGGTTTTTTATTTTATTGAATTCATTAGTAAGAATGGAATAATTCTTAATTAATGCAGTTTCATTTTCATTTAGATAATGACAAACAGTAACATTGATATAAGTTTTATTTATATAGACATTTGAATTTTCCATATAAACAGTAATGTTGAAATTTTTACAGCCATTGCCACTTGTAATTGGAAATGGTAGTATTTGCATAAAGCAAACAGAGCTCTTACCACTTTGTATAGTGCAAGGATTATTGTATATATTATATGGGTTTGAGATTGTGTTAGATATAGTAATATAAGTTATATTTCCTATATACCATGGGTATGTATTATTAAAAACAGTCATTATTGTTGTATAATTGCCATCTGGACAACTAGTGCTTTTACTTAGAGGATATTGTATATAACATTCTTTTGAAAATAAATAAGGGCTAAATACAATTATAAACATAAATATTGCAAACACATATATTAAATATCTTGTATTAATCAATGCATTATATAGCATGTAGATCAACTATAAATACAATGCATATGTTACCTTATATAATCTCTTTCCATTTTGCATACCTTTTAAAGTATATGAATTTATTGTTTTAAATCCTTTATTGTGCAAAAATGACTTTGTTAATAAATTATCACTTATATATAAATCTTTACCATTTGCTACATTTTCTATCTTTGTTATAAATGCCTCTCTTTCTTCTAGATATCTCTTAATCTCATTTATGAACCTATCTATTTTTTCATCACTTCCTCTAGCCTGTATTATTGCTTCATAGTAACCCCCTTTTTTCCTTGCGCATACTTGGCACAATCTCTTATTATATCTTATCCTTATTTCTTTATTCAGCAATATCGTCTTATTATAGAATTCATCTATGATCTCAAGTAATACCTTATCATTGTATAATTCAATAATTCTAGTTGGTTTCTTTATTTTATGGCTTATTATAAATTCAATGTTTTCTTTGCTATCGTTATATCTTTCTTTTCCAAATAAGAGCATGTTACAAGAGCTACATTTATCTATATTAATTTCTTCATTTATCTCTGCACTTTTTTTCTTTTTTGCACAATCTGCACAAAAAGGACCATAAAATTCTATGTTCTTATTGCTATTATTGCATGTGGCACATTTAATTTCCATATTTATGAATTATATATTTTCTCATTTAATAACTTTTCTATTTTCTCACTTTTAATAACATTTATTAATTTTAAATTAAAATGGAATAAATATGGCAGAAGATTTTAATGATGAGAAGAAAGAAGAAATCAAAGAAGAGGCACCTAGCATAAAGGCTCCTATAACATTATGGTTAATTCTTTTGTTTATATCTCTATTATCTTATTTATTATATGCTTTCAATTTATACAAAAGCAGTATTGTAATTTTTTATTTTATCTTATATCCTGGAAACATAATAATACCAATAATAATAGGTTTGATAATAGGAGATGCATCTGGTTATAGCTTTAAATCTACTGATAGGGTTATGAAAGTTGCAATATTTAATAGCATATATACTGGTTTGATATATGGTATATTTATTTTGATATACTTTGAGTTTATTAGTTATCTAACTCCATCATTCCTAAGTTCTTTGTTTATCCTTTTAAATATAAAGAGCATAACCGAGTTTATTGTTGTTCAATTCTTATTGCCTTTCTTAATCCTTATATTAAGTAGTATGGTCTTTGGTATATTGTCATATGAAAGAAGGCATATATAGCTATTGCTTTTCTTTATAATGTTTGCTTATTATTGCGGCATAACTTGGCCTTGTTATGAGTACACCAACCAATGCACCTAATACTGTTGATTCTGCAAACCCTATTACTTGAATAAGCGATGTATTGAATAACAAAGGCAACATGGCTACAATGAGCATTGATGCATTTAGCCATACAATGTAAAATGCATTGTTCAATCTATTTTTTATAGAACCTTCCCTTTTTGTCAATATTTCATCTGTTATTATTATTTGTGCATCTACACCAGTACCTACAACAGCTATTATACCTGCAACAGCAGCAAGATCAACTGTACCAACTAGTCCAATTATAGAGAAGATTAAGAATATTTCAGATAATGTTGTTATTATTATTGGTATTATTAAGAAAGGTCTTTTGTATCTATATGTAATTATAGCTATTACTAGAATTATTGCAAATAGACCTGCTATACCGCTTATATATAAGAAATGTTTTCCTAAAGTTGGTGGTATATGTGAATAAGGCTCTACTATAATAGGTACTGGCAATGCGCCACCACTTAATATAGTTGATATTAACTTTGAATTGTTCAACGCATATGATATGCTTTGTTGTGGTGTTATACCTGGTGGTATTGGCCCACTTATTTCATAACTCTGTGTTACATTGCCATTTGTTATAGATGGGCTTAGTATAGGTGCAGACAAAAGGCCTATAGCAGGCCAGCTATTTAATACAATTTTGCTATTATTTGTTTCTACAAACTCTGGCGTGATATTTTCTATGCTCATATACTCTATGCTAACATTGCTTTTATTTATTTCTAATTTTAGATTTGAAGGGGCAATAATCTTGCTATATTTATTCAATAGCTTATCTAATTGATTGTATAAATTGCTTGTATTTGAGAATATTATTACAGGTATAGAGCTATTGCCTAATCTAGTAGCATTATTTATTGCATTTATCTCCTCTGTATAATTGAATGATTGTGGTAATAAAGATTTATTTAATACTACTATTGTATTATTTGGTCTATCTAAGAACATATATAATGGTTGATTTCCCTCTCCATATACCAGTTTTGCAAAGTTTGCAGCAGCTTGTGTAGTTAGCAAAAATGAAACAGACCAACTACTTACAGGACCTGTGGGTACAACATATCCAATACTTCCTGGAATTATAGAACTACTATTCAATACTTCTTTACCATTTACTATACCTAAGAAGAAACCTCTATTCTCTATAATTTTTATAGTCTGATTTATGTTTGTAACAGATGAATTAGGTATTAATATCTCTATATCAGAATTGCCTATTCCTTGTACCTCTACCTGGCTAAGTCCAAACTTAGATAATCTATTTTGTAGAACATTAATCTCTTGTGCCATTTGATCAGGATTTGCAGGATATACCAAATGAGCAGGTATTTCATAACCACCAACAAATTCTATACCGAAGTGTATTCCATACTTTATATCAAGAATGGCAAATATTATAACAAGTATGAGCAAAGTCGCAATTCTATAGTCTTTGATATATTCTTTTATAATTTTAACCACCCCTTCTTTTCTTGTAAATCATTAAGAATACTGCATTTCCAAACCAGCTTGTGAATATGTCGCCAATCAATCCAAATAATACAACACCAGATATCTCATAATATGTAGGAACATAGAATATTAAAGATATTACGAATAAAACAGAAAATGTAGCAATAGCAGATGTTGTCATCGTTATACCTGTTCTCATTGCATTATAGGCTCTATCCTCTACATTGCCTTCATGCCTTTTTAATATTCTAATTGCTGCTAGCATATCAGTATCCATTGCAAAACCAAGTAACATAAGAAGAGCAGCCAATGAAGTTAGACCAAAAGGTATATGCAAAATATCCATAAATATTATAGCTACTAGTAAATCATTTAATGCCCCAAAGACAACTGTAAATGATGGTGCGAAACTTCTAAATATAATGAATGCAAATATTGCTATTAATATAAATGCAGTTATTAATACATATAATACTTGTTGTGTAAAGTATTTACTCAGCGTAGGTGTAACTTGTTGATAAGAATAAGAAGTTATATTTATACCTTGTTTTAATCCATTTATTATGAAGTTTACATAATATTTGCTTGCATTTGAATACATATCAGATATAATGACTTGCAATTGATCAATGCTATTGTTCGTTATATTATACTTATTTTTTATCATATTTGCTATAGCCTTATATTCCATATATGCTAAATTTGTCAAATTTTTCTTTGTGATTTCTATGCTATTATTTATATTTTCTAATTCATTTGCTAATGTTTCATTAAATTTTTTATTTAAAGATAAAGATATAGTTGTTTTATTTAATTCTAAACTTTGATATGTTGAATAATTTGAATAGAAATTTATTAAGTAATTATTTGCTTTTGCTAAGCTTGCATTCATTGGCAATATTATGGTTATTCCTCCTTTCGATAGTGTTACTTCTGCATTTGATATATTTAGCTTGCTTAATAAGTTATATATTTGTGATGTAGAATAAGTGTAGTTCGTTATTATATTTATTTCAATACCCCCTTTCAGGCTTGTACTATATTCCATGAAATTTAGCGCTATTAACCCTACTAAAAATAAAGCTAAAGGTATTATAGGATAAAATTTAACATATTTAGTAGTATATATGTTCATATATAATGCCAAAGAATAAAAGAATTAGAAAGTTGAAAAATAAAAAGATTTAGTTTTAGATTATCTTCTTGACATATGTTTTCTCATTAAATTGTGGTGTAGTGCCTCTACAATGCCATATATTATTATCATTACTGCTAATAGCAATATTGCATATCCTATAAATTCTGATGTGCTGAATGATGCTGGGGCATTTATTAGCAAGAACGACAAGAACAATAGATATATCCCCCAATAGATTGTCCTGAAGATATACCAACCACTCTGCTTGGCATTGTACTCTAATACCCTGTCAAAATGCTCCATATTAGAAAAATCCTCTTTTTTTGCCATATTTATCACTAATTGTAGTTAGTAAAGATAAATTTAAAAGTTTTTCATGCGAGGGGTGAGATTTGAACTCACGCACCCTCTAAGGGGAGCAGGACCTGAACCTGCCGCGTTTGACCAGGCTCCGCCACCCTCGCATATTATTATTAATTCTTTTACATTGAATTAATTTTATGCTTATCGGTATTGTTGGAGCACCAAATAAAGGCAAATCTACTTTGTTTTCAGCTATAACTTCAATAAATGTAAAGATAGAAGATAGGCCATTTACAACAATAGATCCCAATAAAGGCATAGCTTTTGTTACCAAACAATGTGTTGAAAGAGAACTTGGTGTTAAATGCAATCCAATAAATTCTAAATGTATAGATGGAATTAGATATATACCAATAAATGTAGTAGATGTTGCTGGTTTAGTAGAAGGAGCTCATGAAGGTAGAGGAATGGGAAATAAGTTCTTAAATGATATAGCAGGAGCAGATGCACTAATAATAGTAATTGATGCAAGTGGAAAAACAGATAAAGAAGGCTATTACTGTGAAAATTGTGATCCTGCAGATGATGTAGAAATGGTTATATCAGAGATAACAGAATGGATAGCAGATATAATAAAAAAGCATATATCTATTTTATCTAGAACAGAAAATAAAGAACAATTAAAAGAAATATTGAGCTCTTTGAAAGTATCACAAACAGATATAGAAGATGTAGCAAATAAGCTTGGTTTAACAATTACTAAAATAAATTGGGATGAAGATACTATAAAGAAATTTTCTAAAGCTTTATTATTGAAAGCAAAACCAATAATAATAGCAGCAAACAAGTTAGATAAGGTTGAGCCTAACAGAATAAATGAATTAAAAGAAAGGCTAAAAGATTTTAATGTAATAGGCTGTTCTGCAGGTTTAGAATTAGCAATACAAAGAGCAATCAACCAAGGTTTTATTAGGATAAGCAATGAAAAGATAGAAGTTTTGAAAGAGCTTACTCAAGAGCAAAGGAGTGCAATAGATTATATAAACAAGTTCTTAGAAAAGTATAAGACAACAGGGGTAAAAGAGCTACTTAATACAATAGTCTTTGATATATTAAATTATATTGTTGTTTATCCTGTAGAAGATGAGAATAAATATACAGACCACTTTGGCCATATACTACCAGATTCTGTTTTAGTTAAAAAAGGAACTACTGCGCAGGAATTAGCATATATGATACATACAGATTTAGGAAAAAACATGCTATATGCTATTGATGCAAAAAAGAAGTTGAGAGTACAGAAGAATTATGTACTAAAAGATAATGATGTAATAAAGATTGTTTCATCTGCTAAATAAATTTAATATTATTGTCTTTAATATAACATAGCCATCTCTAAAAGTTCTTAACTTGCCATTTCCATATTCTCTCTTCTTTTCAAAACTTGGTATCTCTATAATCTTAAGCTTATTTTTCAATGCTTTTATGCTTATCTCAGTTTCTATGCCAAATCCATCCTCTTTTAGATTTAGCTTTTTTAGTGCTTTTCTATTAAATGCCCTATAGCCATAACATAAGTCTGTATACTCTCCTTTAAATAAAAGATTTACAAGAAATACGAAGAATTTATTACCCCATTTCCTATAGAAAGGCATATCGGAAGAGCCACCACCTATAATAAATCTAGAACCCATTGCTATATCATATCCTATTTTTATTCCTTCTATTAGTAATCTTGCTTCTTTTGGTCTATGTGATAAGTCAGCATCCATTGATATTATTATATCCCCTCTTGCCTTTTTGAAGCCTAATCTTAATGCATATCCTTTGCCTTTGTTTTCATAAAATACTTTGCATCCAAATTTTTTAGCTATCTCTACGGTTTTATCTTTTGAATGGCCATCTACGACTATAATCTCATATTTATAATCTTTCAATTCATTAATTAAATCAGGAAGCAACGTCTTTAGGTTTTTTTCTTCATTTAATGTTGGTATTACTATTGATACAAATGGTTTTTCCATATTATCTTTTTCAGTAATAAAGTATAAAAATGAGTTTAGTAATAATATTTTTATAATGTACAAATTAATTGATCTAGCAATACCAATAATAAAAAGCAATTTCTCTGAATTAAAATTACCATATAAGCTAAATTTTGCAATAACTTATAGATGTCAATCACGCTGTTTAACATGTAATATATGGCAGATGCATCCAAACAATGAACTTACTTTAGATGAAATTAAACTCTTTGCAAGCAAAAATAGATTTTTTAAATGGGTTGAACTTACAGGTGGCGAGCCTTTCTTAAGAAGCGATATATATGATATAGCAAAGGCAATTAATGATACAAACAATATATATATGCTTACAATACCAACAAATTCTCTCACCAATAAAGATTTAATAATTAGAAACTTAGAGAAGATACTAAATTTAGGTATACCTAGAGTAGTAATAACTCTAAGCCTAGATGGCTACAAAGAACTACATGATCAAATACGTGGCATAAAGGGTAATTTTGATAGAGTAATGGACCTTGCAAAAGCATTGCAAGAATTAAAAAATAAGCATAAGAATCTAAGTTTCTACTTTGGCTATACTATTAGCAGATATAATCAAGGCAAACTAAAAGAGACAATAGAATATGTAAAAAATATATTGCCTTTTGTAGATTTTAATTACTTCCATGTAAATGTTGGTCAAATATCAGAGCATTATTACAATAATAAAAATTCAAATTTTATTGGTGAAAGAGAAGCTATTAAAAATGATATAAGATATTTATTAAAAAATAGAAGATTTTCATTAAGTCCAATTGAACTTGTAGAAAATGCATTTATTAGAAATCTTATAACTTATGTAGATACTGGAAAGTCTCCGATGAAAAATAGAAGTTTAGAAGCGTCTATTTTCTTAGATAGTTTTGGAAACGTATTTCCTTCTATTGTTTGGGATTATAAGCTTGGTAATATAAGGGAAACTAGCTATGATTTAATACCAATAATTAATAGTAATGATGCAAAGAATATAAGGAAATTAATAAAAGAAGGAAAGGAGCCACCTTCATGGACCGCTTGCGAAGCATATCAAACATTAGTTGGAGATATGCATAAGATATTGATTTAGATAATTTATAAATAGATTTATTCTTAAATTAATTTTATTATGGATATTGGCAATATATTTGTAATCTCATTAATTGTTTTATATGTATTATTTTTCTTAGCTATTTTTAAAGAAAGAAAAGGGATTTATAAGAGATTAAAGCCATATATATCAAAATTAGATATTATCATATTTTCGATTTCTGTATTGATATACATTTTCATAGGACTATTTTTAGTACAGCCTGTAGAGCAGCTCTATTTTGATGAAAACATATACCAAGGTATAGCGCTAAATATATTGCATAATCTAAATGGTGAATGGTGCCAATATGGTACTGGCTATTTATACAAATGCTTCTCAAATGCTATATACCATGATCCTATAGGAGAACCATTTATTATAGCAATTGCCTTTCTTTTCGGAGGCGCTTCAATAAATACTGCATTTAATCTGCAATTTATTATAGGCTTGCTTTCATTAATAGCTATTGCAATAGTAGCAATACTTTTTACAAATAAAAAGTATAGTTTTGGTATTGCTTCATTGCTTTTTGCAATACAGCCAGAAATTTATATATGGGCTAGAACACAAGCAATACCTGATTTAACATTCATGTTCTTTTCTATACTTTCAATGCTATTTTTCTTATATAACATAGAGAGAAAGACAAAATATTCATTACTAGCTTTTTTGTCTATACTTGGCATAACTCTATATATGCGTGTTGAGTCTATTCTACTTCTTTTTATATATATTATATTGTTTATTTTATATGATAAAAATTTTTTCATCGAACTATTTGATAATGATAATTATTTGCCTATTTTAATTTTATTTATCTTCCTTATAGCACCAGAGATTTATTTCATTGGATACGAATATTCTAATCCCACTTATGGCCAAGGAAATTCCCCTTTAATTTCTTTTTCTTATCTTTTAAACTTTTCATATATAAACTTTGAATATTTAAATGGATATTTTGATTTTGTTGAATATTATCCTGCTATATTCTCACCAACTTTATTTATACTTGCTTTATTTGGGATATTCATTGCAATTAGCAGCTTTAATAAGAAAAATCTCTTAATCCCTGGTTTTATTTTTATTGCATACTTTTTATTCTACTCTGTTTATTATGCAGGCTTTGCTACATATGGTGTAGATTCAAGATTTATGCTATCATTAGTTCCATCTTTGATTTTATTTTCTTTACCTTTATTTTTTGCTGATAAAACATATAGTAAAAATGTATTTATTGCCTCAATTGTTCTATTGCTATTATTTGCTTATGTAATATATAATAACTTTAGAATATACAATACACCTATATTTTCATTTGTTAATATTAGCTATACCTCATTATTTCCTCAAATTGTTTTTGTAATAATTATGCTTATATTAACACTCTTTATCAAGGATAAAAAAATTTATTCAGCCTCTGTGCTTTTATTAGCATCTATATACTTTGTATTTACTATACCTACTTTCTCTTTGAAGCCTTCACAAATGCCACAACAAGCTGTAATTTATAACGCAAGTCAATTTGAGTTTAATTATCAAAATTACATACCAAACAATTGTCTTGTATTCTCTTTTACTCCAGACATATTTTTTGAATATGGTAAAAATGCAGCGCAAATAGGTTATTTTGAATCACATGAATTAACTAGCAATTATAGCTGTTATATTTTTGATTATGGTTATTGGTGCGTTGTACCCCCATATAACAACTTATGCTCATCATATGTTAGCAAATATAACATGAAGCTTATAATAAAGTATCCTACATCACAAGGGCCTGTTGCTTTTTACTATATACTCAATTATTCAAATACCTAACTTTTGTTTATCTTTTTTGATATTATCTTTCTTATATAAAGACCAAATAATACAGCAATTATAAAGAATATGCCACCAGCAATTATGTAAGTATAGTCGCTTTTAGTATTTTTTGGTGCTATACTTAAAATATTCAGTGTTGCGTAGCTTTTATTATCTAATACATAATAAGTTCCTATACCTAAAGCAAAGCTATTATACCCATTTTCTCCACTAAATGAGAAGTTTACTTCTCTATTCTTGTTTGGATATAATGTTATATTAGTACTTACATACTTTGCAGAAAATGTCTTTGGTATTAATAGATAAACAGAAACATTTATCGGCTTTGGCCCCTGGTTTGTTAGATTTACAGTAATTAGATAATTATTGTTTTTTTCACTTTCATTTACTAATGTATATACAAAAGATCCAAAACTATTATTTTCAGCCAATAGGCATGGAAATACCGCAGAATAAACATTAGTTCCAGCTTCATATGTTACATTAAAATAAGCTAGAAATGAGCCCTTATTGTAAATTTTTAAAGGAAGTGTTATATTGTATGGCTGATTTGGATTTAAATACCTTAGTAACAGGTAAGAACTATTACCTTGCACTCCAACATAATTTGGTTGTATTATTAGATTTAATGCGCTTTCATTGCCATTATTTATTAAGCTAAAAGTAAGATTATTGCCTTTTAGCAAGCATGTGCCTGTTAAAGTTACAGTACCTGCATTTAATATTGCAAGAGATATTGCAAAGAAAATTATAAAATTAATTAACATTAGCTTCATAATCTAAAAGATTTGATTTTAAATTTTTAAATTTTTGCTATTATAAATTTTTATCTATTAAACTTTAGGAAGTTATTTAAATATGTATTAATAAAATAAAATATATCTTTTGGCGGTTTTTATGAATGCTAATCTAGATGGTAAATTAATAGCACTAGTAAGAGTAAGAGGCAGGCCAGGAACTAGGAGTGATATAGAAGAAACCTTGGAAAGATTAAACCTGCCAAAGATACATAATCTTAGTTTTACTATTGGAAATAAATCATCTATAGGAATGATAAGGAAATGCGATGCATTTATTACTTATGGTGAAATAGAAAAAGATATATTTAAGAAAATATTGAAAAAGAAAGGCATAGAGATAAGTGATAGCGATATAGAAGCTATATTAAATGGAAAGAAGAAGATAAAAGAAGTATTAAAATTACCTATTAGATTACATCCTCCAAGCAAAGGCTTTAGATCTACTAAGAAGAATATAAAAGATGGTGGTGATTTAGGGTATAGAGGTATTGATATAATTAATTTATTAAAAAGAATGGGTGCTCTATAATGGTAGTTAGGATTCCAAAAAAATCTAGAAAGTATTTGGGAAATAGAAGATGGGGTGCAGGAAATATAAAGAATAATAGAGGATCTGGTGATAGAGGAGGAGTAGGTAAGGCAGGAAGAAAGCATAAATGGACATATATAGTTAAATATGCCCCAGATACTATTGGAAAAAAAGGTTTTGCAAGGGTTAAGGTAAGAATGAAGGAAGTTAATTTAGATTACATAAATGAAAAATTTGGCAATGAAAAAGAAGTAAATCTATATGGCTATAAGGTTTTGGGTGGTGGCAATTTATCAAAACCACTTATTATAAAGGCTAGCGATTTCTCTAGGATTGCTCTAGAGAAAATAAAAAAAGTAGGTGGAGAGGCAGTCAAGGTTTAAGGTGTATAGATGATTAAACATGAAGTTGCATTCTTTACAGATACTTATTTGCCTGCTATAGATGGGGTAGTTACCTCAATTTTATCTTTTAAAAGTGAATTGCCAAAATATGGTTATAAAGTCACTCTTTATGCACCATCTAATTCTGTTTCTTTTAAAAAAAGTAACGATACAATCTTGTTTCCAAGCATAAAATTTAAACCATATCCACAATATAGGATTGCTATATTCCCATTTTATAGCTTTATAAAAAATAAAGCAGATATAATACATGCACATACCCCATATATGATGGGGCTCACAGCCTTAATGAATGCAAGAATAAATGATATACCTTTTGTATGCTCATTTCATACATGGGTAAACGATAAGAGTATTATAGAGAATTATTATCCTAATAATAAATACATAAAGAATGTGACCTCAAAATATTTATGGGAATATACAAAATATTTTTATAAAAAATGCGATGCAGTTATAGCGCCAAGCAATACAGTAAAGCTAGAATTGGAAAAACACGGAATAAATAATATTTATGTAATACCTAATGGGGTTGATTTATCAATATTTAATTATAAATTAGATGGTTCATTAATAAGATTGAGATATGGTTTAAATGAAAGCGATAAGCTTATCTTATATGTTGGTAGGCTTAGTTATGAGAAAAAAATAGATGTGATGCTAAAGGCTATAGCAATATTGTATAAGAAGGAAAAGAACATAAAGGTAATAATTGGAGGAACTGGTCCTGCTGAGCAATATTATAAGAAACTGTCTGAGAAATTAGGTATACAAAAGATAGTAAGATTTATAGGTTTTGTCCCACAAAATATATTGCCATATCTTTATGCAGCAGCCGATGTCTTTTGCATGCCCTCTACATTTGAAACGCAAGGTATAGTTGTTTTGGAAGCAATGGCATTAGGCAAGCCTGTTGTTGGTGCAGATTATATGGCACTTCATGAACTAATAATAGATCATAAAAATGGACTTAAATTTAAACCAAATGATCCTTTAGACTGCTCAAGGAAATTAATGGAAATATTAAAAAATACAGAAGTATATAAGAATAATTGTATTATGACTGCAAGAAAGTTTTCTAAGGGCAATGTCACTAAGTTACTTGTTGATCTTTATGAAAAGCTTTTAAAGGGGGATATACCTGGTAGAGAATGAAGAACTTAAAAAACAATTAGAAGAAGAACAGAAAAAAAGAAGAGATCTAATAGATCAGATTAAGCAATTGAGGAATAAGCTTAGATATAAGGATGAAGAGAAAAAAGCAGCTGAAAAGCTCTTTAATTTATTAAAAGCGCAGACAAAAGATATAAGATATCTAAGAAAGGCAAAAGAAAGACTAGAGTTTAGGATAGCAACAGAAGCATATACCCTAGAAGCAGAAAGAGAGTTGATAAAGAAGAAGAACAAGATAGAAGAGGAGTTAAAAGAGGCAATGAAAAGCTATAAGCTAAAGAAAAAGATAGAGTATATAGATAAAGATCTAGAAGAGCTAAATAAGAAAATTGCAGAATTAGATACTCAAATAAAAGAAAGTAGCAAGAAGATAGATAGCTTATATAGAAAATTATATAATAAAGTAAAAGAAAAACCGGCAAAGAAACAGGTAGTTAACAATGAAATAAGTTTAGCAGATGTTGCAATAATAAAAGACAAGAAATCTAGTAATAATCAAAATAATAACAATGAACAAAAATAAAGTGGTATAATTGAGAATTTCTTTTTTTGGTGGAGCAAGAGAGGTAGGTAGGAGTTTTATTCTTTTAGAGATTAAAGATAAGAAGATTGCTTTAGATGCTGGTGTTAAATTAGGTGAACATGAAGAATTACCATTGATTGAAAAAGATGAACTTCAAGATATAGACTTCTTTATAATAAGTCATGCCCATTTAGATCATAGTGGCTTTTTACCACATATAATAGATTATGGTCTAGAAAAAAAGATTTATCTAACAAAGCCAACTGGCGAGCTTACTATGGTTTTGCTTAGCGATTATCTAAACTTGTCGCATCCAGATATAAATAAGAAATCATTGATAACAACACAAAAAATGTTCTCTTTTCTTGATTATTTTAAAGAATATAACATAAATGGCATTAGTATTAAACTATATCCCGCCGGCCATATCCTTGGTAGTTCAATGATAGAAACAAGCAATGGAAATGAAAAAATATTATATACTGGCGATTTTACTATAAAAAATACTGCGCTTTTAGATGGTGCATATAGTAAGGATTTAAGAGCTAGTACATTAATTACTGAAAGCACTTATGGAGGCAAAGAAGATGTATTTGAGCAATATAAAAGTATAGTAAACAAATTTGTTAATAGCATAAAAGATACAATATTAAGCGGTGGTAAAGTATTAATCCCCTCTTTTGCTGTAGGTAGGGCACAAGAGGTATTGTTTATATTAGAAAATCACATGCGCTCTGGTATATTACCAAAAGCAAATATATATATAGATGGTATGATAAGGAAGGCAATGCGTATTTATAGACATGAAGTGATTTATTGCAATGATGCCATACAAAAGAGAATACTTATTAGCGATGACGATCCATTTAAAAGCAAATATTTCCATTTCATAAAAGGCAAAGGTGAGAGATTAAGAGTCGCAAAGAGCAAAGAGCCAGCAATTATAGTAACAACAAGTGGTATGCTTACTGGAGGGCCTGCATTTAAATATTTAGAGCATATTGCAAATAATTCTAACGATAAAATAATACTTGTTGGCTATCAAGCAGAAGGTACAAATGGAAGAAAACTAAAAGATGGTGAAAGAAAGATAGTTATAGATGAAAAGGAAATAGAAATTAAAAATAAAGTAGAGTATTTTCATCTTTCTGCACATGCAGATAGAATGCAATTATTGAATTTCATAAATAGTATAAACGGCTTAAAAAATATTTTTGTTGTTCATGGAGAAGAGAGAAAGAGTATCGAATTAGCTGATCATTTTAAAAATAAGTTTAATGTGTATGTACCAAAGATAAAAGATAATATAGAGTTATAAATTTAATATTTCTTATTTTAATCTAATTTAATGAAATCACAAAGCGCTATTGAGTTTTTATCTACGTATAGCTTCTTGTTGATAATTATAGGTATAGTAATAACATTGCTTGTTTATTTTGCTAGTATTGGTAGGGTTGCTATACCAAATACATGCAATACTTATGGTGGTTTGTCATGTTATTATTCTAATTTATATTCAAATTCTACCTATTCATTATTTACTTTTGTTTTCTCTAATGGAATAGGTATACCTCTTAACTTAACAAATATTCAACTAGAGTTTAATGGCAAGTACTACATAGGTTATTGTAATCCTACTTTTGTTTATCCTGATGGCTCTTCAGTATGCGAAGTTGTGATAAATTCTTCTATTCCTATAGGCAATGAAGAAAGTGGCTTTTTTAGAATAAATGGTTATTCTTGCAATGGCAATATAAAGAATCTTACATGGTATAACTGCAATAGTTATTCAAACATTTCATTTTCTGGTTCATTTTATTTGCAAGCGTCACAAATAAATCCAATAATTTTTGCAGTAGTAGAGGCAGAGGCTTTGCCAGGAGTAACCCTTGGTTCTTCTTCGCCTATGCCCCCCCTAATACCTAAAGGATACATAATACTAGCTAATGGATTTTTCATAAGGAATATAACACCACAAGGCATATTAGGCTATTCTTATGGAACACCAGGTTATATAGGTAATAATTATTTAGGTTTTATAACAGAATATTTCCCAAGTCCTTTATTTTATTTATCAAACCCAAATATTTATTGTATGTATAGGAATTCTTCTTTTTCAGCAGCTTACACTATGCTTTATTTTAATTCGCAAAGAACAGTTCCAATTAGTATAGTTACAAATGATGCTATGGAAGTTTATTATGAAGTAGCTAGCCCATATAGCAATTGGAATAAAGTCTTTAATGGAAAAGCATGGGTGCTACAGAACGCAACTAAATATAGTAGCAACGTTACATTTTATCCAGGTTTATATAGGATTGCTGTTTTGTGGAGTAATGTATGTGGCTCAGGGGTGCAAGCATTGAATATGAGCAATTTAGGTTAATGCTACTATATCTCCTAAACCTTTCAATTGTTTTCCTGCATCATCATTGCTATTGAAAATTTCTATAGGAATACCAAGCTTATCTGCCATATCTAAAATTGATTTTATTTCTTCATTATTTAATACACTATCATTTACAAGGATCTTTTTAACTTCATAGATACGCTCCTTTATTTCATCTTTTTTTGTTATGCCCTTACCTATTACTAATTCTTTGAATAGCTCATCTAAAGAATTAAACTCTTTTTGCAATAAGCTTTTTGCAAAGAATCTTTTTACACTTTCGTTATTCAATACCTCTTTTATTCCTGATCTTCCAACATCGCTTGCATAAGCCAGAATAAAATCCTTTTTAATATCTGATTCTTTTAGGAATTTATACAATTCGTCTTTCATAAAACCAGGGCCACCAATTGCTATTATATTTGTACTAATGTTTTCTATTACCTTTTTAATAGATTCAAAATATCTATTTTTTGCCTCATCAAATAGCTTTTGGCTCATTCTCTTGCTAAGTTTGCTTTCTATCTCGCTTTTTATTACAATACCAATATCGCTTACTTCTCCTATTGTAGCAGTTTCATCATCTAATACTACTATGCCTATTTTAGGTTCTTTTGCTTTTTTGCTTTGTTCTATTATCTTATCCAATATATACCTCTTCCATTCACTCTTTTCTATTTCTATAATGCTTTTTTGTTTTACATTTATTGTATGATATGCGTGCAGTGTTATAAATTGCTCTGGCTTGCCAGCTATTATTTGGCCATTTATCCTCAATATTGCATTATTCTTGTCTAGTTCAACCTTTTCAACTTCTATTTTTAATATTACTTCTTTAAGCTCGCCTTTATCATTTTCTTGCGACTTATATTTTCTTAATGTCTTTGCCTTTACTTTATCTCCTTTATTTATTATTCTCTCTAGCAGATAAAGATCCTCTATTGAATCAACTTTTATTCTTAGTATATTGTCTTTGAATCTTATTATTTTCATAAATAAAATTAATGCATCTTTATTTATAAAATGTTTTTAGAAAGAAATTTATAGTTACTTAAATAGAATATAATCTATGTTTGATATAGTAAGCATAATACAAACTTATGGCTATTTAGGCATATTCCTATTAATGCTCCTTGAATCTGCATCACTTCCTATACCAAGTGAGATAGTTTTACCTAGTATTGGTTTTTTATCAAAGAGCGGTATTATAAATCCATTTGTCTCTTATATTGTATCAGTAATAGGCTCTTTTTTTGGAATAATGATTGATTATTATATAGGCTTCTTTTTGAATAAAGAATTTGTTTATAGGCATGCAATGCGTTTTAAGATTAAGAAAGAGCATCTAGATATGGTTTATAGATTCTTTGAAAGAGAGGGTGAGCCTACAGTGCTTATAAGTAGATTTGTCCCTGTAATAAGGGGCTTAATAAGTTTTCCTGCTGGTTTTGCAAAGATGAATGTGATAAGATTTTCTGTATTTTCATTGATTGGCATTCTTTTATATAATGCATTGCTCATTGCATTTGGCTACTATGCGCTTTCATTAAATTTATTCAATACAATAATATTCGTAGCAATATTCCTTATTATATTGTATCTTGTATTTGTTTATTTTATAAAAAGAATAAAAAATAAGATAAACTATTGAGGGGCAGTTAACGTATGGCCCTCTACAATCTTTATTACTTTCTCTAATGCCTCTTCTATTTCCTTTTCAGATTTGGCACCTGTGCATATAATCTTACCATTTTTAAATAGTAATAAAGATGCTTTTGGCTTATCTATTTTACATATTGCTCCTGGAAACTGCTCAGGCTCATAATCTACATTCTTTGACGCCTTTGCTATGCCATATAGATCTAATTCTACACCTAAATCTGCACTTGCTACTATATTCTCTATTTTAAATTTTGGCTTTAATATCTTTGTCATGTAAATCCCTAAAATAAATTTAAATCAGTAATATTTATAAATATCTTTATTACAAAAACTTATTTGATAAATATGGTAGAGCGCTCAAGAGGTCTTTTATCAGGTAGAAGTAGAACATTGGTAAAGCACCATAAGCCATCAACACTTACAATTACTGATTATATAAAGGATCTTAAAGTAGGAGATAAAGTAGTTATATTACCAAAAAAGGTAGACAAGACAATACCACATCCAAAATATAGAGGCAGGGTAGGTACTATAATTGAAAAGAGAGGAAAAGCTTATGTAGTAGAGATAGAGCTAGGCAAGCATGCAAAAAGGAAGCTCATAGTAGAACCATTACATCTAGAGAAGCTTAGCTAAATTCTTTTTTCTGGAACTGTTTTGTTAATATATAGAATCTAGTCTCTCCTTTTAGCTCTATTAATACCCTCTCTACAAGTAGTTTTACAGGATTTGAGAGTAGAGGAACCCTTTTTTCAATGTCTTCAAAGCTTTCAAAAGGCTTTGTTTCTCTTTCCTTTAATATAGCATCCAAATGTCTTTTTCCTATGCCTGGAAGTAGCTCTAAAGAATGCATTCTTATGTTTATTGGGCCAGCGTTGTTAAAAAAGTCAACAAATCTCTTCTCATTGCTTCTTATTATTTCTTCTATAAGCCTAGGAAGCTCATCTATAGCCCCTTGTGTTAGATCATTATAGCTTATTCTTCCTTTTATTATCTTTATTTTAGGTCTATCTCCTTTGCCTATATATACTCTCTCGCCAATTTTTATATCATTTACTTTTGGAATAGCTTCTAGTAAAGTAAAATAAGATTCACCAATTAATTGGACCAACGGCTCTGGTTTTGGTGAAGTAGGCTTTCCTGTAGGTAGATAAGATAATACTAAAGCATACTCCTCTAGTTGATCCATTATTTATCACCATGCTTACCACTATATTCTTTTACTATCTCTATTATCTTGCTAACTATCTCATCATTTACTTCATTCTTTTCAATGCTCAATATTTGCTTTACTTGTAATGGATTATCTGGCAATATATTTGCTATAATTGCTGCTGCCTTTTCGCTAATGCTATAATTCATTATCTTTTCTATTAATTCTCTAGATTCTTTTGCATTGAGTTTTGCAAACTTCTTTACATATTCATATGCTTCTAGCTGCTCATAGCCTAACTCTCCTTCCTTCTTCCTTTCTTCTAATAATTCCTTTACTTCACCTAATGCAAGATATGAACTACTTTTAACTTCTTTTCCTATCATAGAGCTCTTAATATAATTAGTTAAGTAATAGATTTAAAACCTTTCGTTCAAATTTTTAATAGTGATAACCCTTGGAGCCACAAGAAGTTTATAATTTAGTATTAAAAGAGGTTAAAAAGAAGATTGCAGGAAAAGAAGATGTAATAAAGCTTATGTTTATTGGTTTAGTTGCAAATGGGCATGTTTTGCTAGAGGGTGTGCCTGGTGTAGCAAAAACAACAATGGTAAAATCTCTTGCTAGTGCTATAAATGCAGATTTTAAGAGAATACAAGGTACATCTGATTTAACTCCTCAAGATATAGTGGGCTATACCTACATAGACCCTAGTGACAACAACCTAAAAGTTCATAAAGGACCAATATTTACAAACTTGCTTTTGCTTGATGAGCTAAACAGAACGCCACCAAAGACAATGAGCGCCTTTCTAGAAATGCTAGAAGAGAGAGTAGTTACTATAGGTGGTATAAATTATAAATTACCTGATCTATTCATTGCATTTGCTACACAAAACCCATTAAATATTGAAGGAACAGAACCATTGCCAAAAGTACTTGCAGATAGGTTTATTATGAAGATTAATGTAGACTATCCATCAGAGAACGAAGAGATAGAGATGATAAGGTTAAAGGAAAAAGATACACAACTAGAGATAAATAAAGTAGTTGATATAGAGACAATACTAAGCTTGCAGTCTATGGTAAAGAATGTATCATTAGATGATGATATAGCAAATTATATAATTAGGATTGTAGATGCCACAAGAAGCGATATACATGTTGTAATGGGTGCTAGCCCTAGAGCAATTATTGCTTTAGTAAATTGCGCAAAAGCAAAGGCATTAATAGAAGGAAGAAACAAAGTAATTAAAGATGATGTCACATTCTTAGCAAAACCAGTTCTAAGCCATAGAATAGTGACAAGAGCTACAGGTGGTATAGGAGTTAGTGGTATTATAGATGGTATTTTAGCATCGGTTGATTAGATGAACATATTAAAAGAGAGCATTTTATTGTATCTAGCGAATATAAAGTTAGTATCAATATTTTCATTAGCATTCTTCATATCATTATTGATTCCATTGGCTTTTCCTCTTCCATCATTTATAGCTTTAGGTGGTATTTTTATAAGATCCTTTGATTTAACTCCAATAATAATATTATCTATTGTAATCTCTTTTTTGTTTTCTCTTACTTTGTTTAGTTTGGCATTTGTTTTAATAGTGATGATAGTTAAATCAATCAAAACAAAGACAAAGATTGGGAAAAGGGACCTTAGAAATATAGAATCATATACAATAAGGGTTTTTATACTATTCTTTATATTCTATATAATTTTCATCGCATCTTATTTAGTTTCACATTTGCTTAGCGATTTAGTTGCATTAATTTTATTTATCTTTATATTCTACTCTCCTGCCTCTATAATACTAAAAGATAGGTCTATAAAAGGAGCAATAATAGATAACATAAGATACATAAAAAGCAGCTATGGCTTTTATTATTTCGTTTTATGGTTATTTATAGCATTAATCTCTTTGTTATTATTTGATTCAATACTAACTACGCTCTTACCAAACGAGATTGGTGAATATATATTATTAATTATAACTTCTTTATTCTTATTACCATATCTCATTATATTTATAGCATTAGCATACATAAGAGCATATCCTATATTGAGAAAATTATAAATTATAAAAATTTTATTAAGAGAAAAGTTAAATAAGTTAATTAATCAAATTTTTAATAGTATGAAAAATACTTACATATTGTTATTATTATTGTTATTGTTTACTTTGCATGCTCAAACATATACTGATCCTTGCACTTCTTTTAATACATTATCTTTTCCTATAAACACTACAAATGCAATATCTCTTGGCTTAATAGGTATTATGCTTTCTTTAGCCATAATGGCTTTAGGCTACATGATAGGTACAATTTTTCCAAATATAGGTTTAAGGCAGTGGGTCACACAAAATGAATCATGGGAATTAATCAAATCTCTTATAATACTAGCAAGCATCTATTCTATCATTCTGTTCATTACATCTATACTTGTTAATATAGCTCAAACAACAACATCATTACAAACACAAACAAGTCAAGCATCAACACAAACAAATACGGTAAATTTTAATAATATGGTAGAAGCATTTGCTAATATCGTAAGAACAAACTACTTGCAACAAGGGTGTGAACTAACAGAGCAAAGCCTTTATTTTCTTTACATATTTACAATAGCCTCTGGATTTCTAAGATCTTTTACTATAGATGCTGATGCAGGTGTAGCAGTCTTAGCAGAATTTGTAACGATTGGTGTAGATTGGGGTTTCAAATCTAGTTTCTTTAATAGTGAGGTATTTGGATCTCTTACTACTTCTTTTATATTTTCGCGTAATTATTCTATAATTGTTGATACATATTTCATTGCTTTTTATACCTTTTTACTATTCTTATTGCAGTATAAATTCTTAGATTTTATAATGTTTTTGGGCTTAATACTTTTTATACCTATAGGCATTGCATTTAGATCGTTTCCTATATTAAGGCCATTAGGCGGTACACTAATAGGTATAGGAATTGGAATAAGTTTAATATATCCATCTTTATTAATCTTTTTAAATGCGCCAATATCAAATATTGCTATGCAATTTTATAGTATAAGCACAGTTAATTTAGGTAATACCAATGGATTTGCCAGTGACTTATTAGTGCAACTTGTTACTTTGTTAGTCAGTTCTATTTCTGCGTTTCAAGATATTTTTCTTGCATTTTCTTCAATAAATAGCATATTCCCGTTCTTTAATCACTTCCTTATTACTCAATCACAAGCCCAGGGCATATCGATAGCTCCAATAGGAAATGGTGTTTATATAATAGTACAATATATACTTTATATCATAGATCTAGTGATAGGTCTCTCATTAACTAATGACATAGCAAAGTTGTTAGGCAGTTCAAGTGGAATAAGCCCTACTATAACAAGAAAATTGGGTATTTGATATGCTAATGCCAATATTATTCCAGACAATCTATGCAAATACCTATTGCACTAGCTTTCAATACATTAGCCAATCTATAGGTTGGGTGAACATAAATATATTGGTAATACTTTTTTCTCTTATGCTTGCTTCTATTATATATACAATTGGTAGATTTTTCCCAGCACAGCAAAGAGAAAAGATAAGCGGAATAACAAAAATCGAGTTTGCTACAGCTGTTTTTGGAATTATTTTAATATCAGCTATATTTTCATTCTCTATTATAGGATGTAGTATAGGTTCACAGATATCAAGCTCTTTTGGATTCAATAATCCGTTTTCATTTTCAACATATTATCTGTCACAAATGGTGTTTCAACAAGGCACATATTTAGTAGTAAAGATTTTTGCGGATTCTTTTAATCTATATGCTGCAGGTATAATACTCGATTATTATTCAGCCCTTCTTTTTTCTTCTACTCGTAGTGCTTCTGTAGCATTTGCTTCAGTAGGCCTTTCAATAGGAAAGCCGGTTGCTGCCTTGATTGGTATTTATGGTGTTTTATTAAGCGATGTATTCGGGTTTTTGGCTATAATACCAATGGGTGTATTATTCATATTGCTCTTAATTATGTTTGTTATAGAGGCATTAGCATTAAATTTTGTTTTACCTGTAGCACTTATAATAAGAGCTTTTGCATTTTTGGGAAATAAGCTTAGGGATACTGCAAATGCATTTATAGCTATATCTATTGCATTTTATTTTATACTTCCTTTGACTATAATAATGGATGCTTATATAATGCAAAATATTGATTCATTTGATGTATATCTAGCAAGTTCGCATGAGCTAGACTTTACATTCAACTCTATTTTTAATCAAAATATAACCCAACTGCCGAATATATTTAATGATATATTAGGTTTCTTTAGTTTCTTCAATCTTAAAACATTATTAACTGCATTAACTGATCCACCAAACATATTGTATGAACTTTCATATCTTTTAGGAGTATTTTATTTTGAAGGAATATTTTTAATTGCAATAGATTTTATGTTTACTTTAGCACTTGCCTATGGCATTTATAAAGGCCTAAACTCTATACCATCTATATTGGGTGTTCCAAGTGGCTTTTGGAGCTGAATATTTGCTCTTTCAAACGCAGAATTTGATTACTAGTTATAGCGTAGTTAGTTCTTGGATTCCTATAGCAATATTAGGTGTTATTACTGGTTTACTAGTTATATCTATAGTATATATTATAGGGGCAATAGCAAACAGCTCAAAGATAAAAAATATAGCACGTTTAGAGTATTATCAGTTATTATATACTCTTATAATTATAATAATAACTACCTGGTTTATAAGTTCTATCTTATCAAAGGTATTTTCATCTATACTTTCACCAAGTCAGATAAATGAGTATTTCATCCAATATCTATCGAATTCTCCTTTCGGTTTAATAAATCAAACAAGTAATGAATTTATTGCAATGGAATCTATAATTAATCCAAATGGTAATGTACCAGATCCTTCAACTGCTGCAATAGATTACGGATTAGCTACTACTTATTTTATAGTGGCAAATGTGACAAACCAAGAAATGAACAACTTCAATGCACTTTATATCTTTAGTGGCTTAGTTAGTTTCTTTTCACAATTAACTCCAACGTTTGCATTATGTATAGGTGAAACATGTGAAATTCAAGGTCTAGAGTCTCAGGCAGACATATTTATTACGGCTAGAGAGAGGGTGTTTGCTGGATACTCATTGTTAGATACAATGTTAAAACCAATAATAGTACAAGCAATTTTGATGAACTACTTATTGATTGCTGAATTAATTTTATTAGGGGCAATAGTTTATATATGGCCATTTTTACTTGGTGTTGGCATATTCTTACGTTCTTTGCCTGTATTTAGAAGGATTGGTGGCTTATTTATAGGATTTGCAATTGGTCTAATCTCTATATTACCTCTTACTTATATGATAGAATTTGTAAGTTTTAGTAACAATCAACTTTCTCCAATAGGCGCAAATTCTCTACCTTCTATGACTATATATCAAAAACAGGTTAATACTAATAATATCTATACATTTAATGCTATTAATATGTTTATATTACCAAATGATACACAAATAGAGAATTATTATGGTTGTTGGCCTATTGACGGTAACTTATTGCTTGAGGAGGTGAAAGATGCAGCTACATTTCTTCTTCCAGTTACGTTTCCATTAACTGCACTATTTTCTGTAGTAAATTTAGTTAATACATTTGGGGGTATAATAATTAGTGGTTGTGGACCTGAAAACGCTTTAAATACTGTATTTACATTGGCTCATGCATATGGCTATACAGCAATAGCGGGTTTATTAATACCTTTATTTAACATTATTTTAACAATATCCGGATCTATTGGAATATCATCTTTAATAGGCGGTGAGACAAATCTTGGACCTTTGAGTAGATTAATATGAACTACAAAAAATATCTTTTTGAACCATCATTTATTTTATTAATATTATACAATGTCTTTTTGCTCAGCTATTTTTATCCTATGCAATATAGAGTACCTATCTCACCAAGGCCAACAACATCTATAACTACAACAATTCCAATATCTGTTTCAACATCTAGCATTTCGTCTTCAACGGCTTCTACAACTTCAGCTTCAACTACGACAGCAATAAATGGCCAAATAGTAATCTCACCAAGCGGTAATTTTAATTCTATTCAAAATGAGTTTTGCAGTACTTTGATGAATCAGAGAATAGTTCCTCAACTCAAAAGTTCTTATATATCTTCTATTTTATCTATTGCATTTTTAATATCGTTAATGGTTCTTAGTGTAGTTGGCTTAGCATATGCAATAGGTATTGGTTTTAATTTTTCAAAATTAGTTCAATTTTCTAAAGCAGAATACGTTGAACAAATCTTCAATCTTATACTTATTATTTTTGTATTATTCTTATTTACCTCCATGCCTTCTATTGTTAGTGGCATAGCGCAGTTTATTGGATATGCAACAAACACACAAGTAAATTCATTTAGTTCTGATAAAGCACTCTTTACTGCATTATGTGGAGAAAGTATTTCTAATCTTGGCAATTCTATAGGACTCTATGCTGAACTTCTTGCTATAAAATTCTTGTTTGATATAATTAACTCACTTAGTATTTCACTTGCTCCATATGGTCTAAATTTAGTTTCTCTTGGTGGCTTTGTTCTAATACCACTTATACCTGGATTCAGTTTTACAATTTTTAATTTGTCAGTTTTAATTACAACAATCAGTTTTATGATAAATACTATGATTTGGGTTATTGGATTAATGCTTGCAACTGCATTTCTCTCTATAATAATATATCAAGTATTTCCTATTCTCTTCTTAATTGGCGTTGTTTTTAGATCTTTTCCTTGGACTAGAGCTGCAGGTGGTGCTATGATAGCTGCATTTATCTCTATTTATTTCTTTTTCCCTGCTTTGCTTTATAGTCTTATTTTAATACTTAATAAAATTGATCTTAGACTTACAACTGTTATAATTCCTACTACGACTGCTTCTGGTTTTCATAACATTATAGTAAATATGGTAATTTCATTGTTTTCATATCTTCTTCCTTTTATCGGATTTATCTCGATTTTTAGTTCATTATTCTCTCTTACAATTCAACTTCTTGGTGTATTTATCAGTTTTTTCTTTTATTTTGTTGCTGAGATATTGGGTTTAGCAGTAGCATTTATAATATCTTATGAGTTATTAGAGATATTGGGTGATCTACTCGGTGCACCTTCATTAAGTAGAGAGGGTTTGTTAGGTAGGATAATATGATGATTATAAATTTAATATTACTACAAGTTGAAAGTCAAATTTTAAATAATATAGAAACAGCTATATTTGCATTAGTTGGTTTAACTTCATTGGCAATTTTATCTATAATAGGTATATTATTTGCTTTAAGCAAATTCTTAGGGCTAACTAATATGCATATATGGCTTAATCAAAAGATATATGATGTGCTCTTGACTATAGTCTTTGTTTTGCTATTCAATTTTTTTATAGATTTTTATACAAATATTAACAATACCTCACCATCATATCTTAATAACTATGTGCCACAACAATGTACAAGCACGAGCAATCTTAATTCAAATTATGGTTCAACTACTATTAATTCCATCTCTACATGTATTATGCATACATTTAATTCTTATTTCAATGATTATATGGGTTTATTTTATTATGCGATGCTCGTTATAGATCTTATCCCATCATTTAATATAGGTATAAGCATAATGAAAGGTGTGGGTCTAAGTTTTAGCGTAGAATTTCCTTTTTCATTTATCGGTTTTATAAGCCCCCTCATTACTTTTCTTTACACTCTTGCTATTCTAAATGTAATGCAAGAATATATGTTAGCAAGCTCATTTATGTTATTGTTAATATTTGTTGGTCTTGGATTATTGGCTAGAATATTTCTTGTAAGTAGGACTTTTGGCAATACCTTGATAGTAATGGGTATAGGTATAGGAATATTTTATCCAATTATAACTATTCTTACTTATGGACCTATTACATCGTTTATAGAAAGTAATACGATATTATTTTATATAATATTTATCTCTTTAGTATCACTTTTTATATTGCCTTTTATTGGTTTAGCTTCTTTACTTTTTAGCTCTATTCTTAGTTTTCTTTCAATCTTTGGCATATCTATTACATTATTATCTACTTCTATAGCAACTATAGAAATTATCAAGCTAATAAATTTATTTATGGCTATAGGAATCGGTACTATTTTGTTTCCAATATTAAATATAACTATTGTTAACATATTTATTTTAGATATGTCAAATGCAGTAGGAGAAAAGGTAAATCTCGTAGATGCGTTGGTGAGATTAATATGAGGTTAAATAAGTTATATTTTATTTTGTTATTAATCTTATTGTATATTATAAATGCCCAAAGTAATGTATGCGAATCACCAGAAAAAACAATTTTACCTTCATGGTATTGTAGTCAAGTAAATACAATAGTTACAAATACTTGGTTAACATGGTATCCAATAGTTATAATTGCTGTTTTTGCTTCATTCTCTATAGGTACTATATTATTTATGCTAAGTTTTATACTTAATAATTCAAAACTTAGAGATTTTGCTATAGCTGAATTTTATGAAGCAGGTGCTACTGCATTAATTGTTATAAGCTTCTTATTTATAATGGCATTAATATTCGGCGGTTTTCCTGGATTATTAATAGGAAATATAGATCCGTATAACACTTCGTTGTATTATATAAATTCTACAATAAATCAAACAGAAACGCTCATAAACTCTTTATATAAAGTATATGTTGTTGCAGCCCCAATTACTACACTTACTTTAAATGTATACGTATCAGCATTTAAGGTTCCTAATTCTATCTTTCCAATTTTATTTAGTTTAATAAACATATTCGTTCTTTTACCTATAGAGACTATAACACCATTTTTAGCTGATGGCTTACTACTATTAAATATAGAGTTCTATATTATTTTATTTGCTATGTATTTTTCTATACCTTTGTTTATTATACCAGGCGTAGTTTTCCGTTCAATATTACCAACAAGGCATATAGGTGGATTAATGATTGGTATAGGAATTGGCCTTTATGGAGTAATGCCTGTATTATTTGCATTGTCTTATGGCATAACTACTAATGGCTTAGCAAGTACCTTCTCTTCAATTTCATCTAGACTAAATACATTAACTAATGAAGGTGTGCTTAATACAGGTATTAATCCACCAGGAAATCCAAATTCAATAGCAACTCAATTAAATGCAATATCATCAAGTATTGGCTCTTATTTCTTATCTGTTCTATTCTTTCCTATGCTTATCTATTCAATAACATACGCTACTATAATAACAATAAGTGATTTTCTAGGTGGGCTTTACTACAAACCTAGAGGCCTGTTAAGCATGGGAATAATATAATCTTTTTAAATTTAAAAGTATAAAAAAGATTAATGCAAACTCAACTAATGTATTTCATCACCTTAATTTTTGCTTCGTGGGCCGTTATAGTATTCTCTTTTTTAATAGATATAACAATAGTTAAATTTATACTTGCTTTAGTTGCAATATTCCTTGGTTTGCTTGGATTTTCAATGCGTTATTATAGTTACATATTAATACCTGCTATAAAGTCAAGAGGAAATAAAATTAATCTATATGATGATCCACCATATGTATTGAGTCCTAGTGGAAATGTTATATTTAGAAGGGAAGGCAATAGTGTATACGCCTCTGCATTTGTTAAAATACCTTTATATAAATCTGCTTCTGAAATGAACAATGATGAGAAACTGGAATTTGCAAAACTTTTTAGTAGATTAGCTATAATTAGTCAATATCCATTTAAAATAGTTTCACAAGTATATTTAGTAAATACATCTATACATAAAACAACAATAATAAACAACATAAATGAGCTTGAAGAAAAAATAGCAAACGAAAAAGATGAAAGGGTTTTAGATAGATTAAAAGGAGCATTAACAATGTGGCATAATTTGTTGGATGGTTTGTCAAAAGCATCGCCAAGGGATTTAGTTACATTTGTTATGGTTAGCGCAGTTGGTGGTAACGAGGATGAAGCATCGAATCTAGCTATGCAAAGGGCTGAAGAGATAGCCTCTGGAATTAGTTCATTAACAGGAGTAAATGCATCTGTAGCAACAAGGGATGAAATATTACTATTCTGTGAGCCAACCACTTATGTGCCTATAGAGCTAATTACAGAAAAACTTAGAGAAAATGTGGTGGTTTAGTGGATCAAGAAACAATGATATATTTGGGTTTTGGCGCTTTGACATTTATTATATTACTTTTCAGTGCTGGCGCTTATGGTCCTTTTTCAATAATTGTATCTGCACTTGCAATTTTTGGAATTGCAATGATATTTTTAATTAACTACGCTGATTTTCTTGTTTTTCCTGTTGTCACTATGTTGCTTAATAAGGAAATTATAGTTGGCAAGGATTATATAATACCTAGCAAACAAGATTGTGTTTTAAGGTATGTTAACAATATTTATTATGCAATAGGTTATTTAACTGCAAATATATACAATTATGTGTTTACAGCAGAGCAAGTAAGTGAATTTGATGAAGAAAGAATGTTGGAATCTGTTGATAAGTGGGAAAACTTAGTTAGCAATATAGATTTTTCATTTAGATATAATATTATAGCAATTGGAGAAGACGTGCAAAAATATAGAGAAGACATAGAAGGCAAGATAGGATTTTATGAGTTTCAATTAAATAGAGAAATGATGTCTGGAAATCCAAATCAACAGACTATAGATGAGCTTCAAAGAAAAATAAACGTAATGCGTGCAAGACTTGAGAGGCTTTCTAGAGAGGAAAGGCCAGTATCTGCAATAATGTATATAGAAACAATAGGTTATGGTGTTACAGAAAAGA
Organism: Microcaldota archaeon; assembly: GCA_023256495.1. Lineage (GTDB taxonomy): Archaea > Micrarchaeota > Micrarchaeia > Micrarchaeales > CABMGC01 > JAGDXY01. The sequence goes on along the minus strand of JAGDXY010000005.1, from coordinate 36,562 downwards.
GTGCTATAGATGATCTAAATGCAAAATTAAATAGATTACAAGTAGCATTTAATATATTTGATGTATCAATAACAAGAGTAGTGGGTAGAGAATTATATTATCTATTCAACAGTGATTTTGTAGTGTATCCAAAAGAAACGTTGTTTTCAATATTTGCTAAGCAAGCGTGATATTATGGGTTTGATTAAGATTCAAACTGTTATGAATACAGAATTAGGAAAAAGATGTATACTTAGTAGACCCCCTGAACCACCTCATCAATTTGTACTAAATGACTTAACAAGTGCTTTGTATATTGGTAATACAAAAATATTTGGTGTGCCATTTACCTGGAGTCTATATAATGTTACTAATCCACATATATGTGTTGTAGGTATAACCGGAGCAGGTAAGAGCTTCTTTGTAAAAACTTTTTTGTTAAGAGCAAGTTACATATGGAATACAAATGCAGTAATAATAGATTGGGCAGGCGAATACAAAGCGTGGGTAAAGCAAGCAGGGGGCATTGTAGTTGAACTTGGCAAAGGAGCTTATCTTAATATAATGGATTTAGGTGGCATGAGACCTCTGGATAGAACTAAGCAGATAATGACATCATTACAAATATTAACTGATATAGCAGAATTTCCTGAGCAGATGAGATTAACTGAAGAGGCTATAGAGCAAACATATCTCAATGCTGGTTTTAGACTAGCTGAGAGACCGGACCAAAATAAAGATGCCCCAACATTAAAGAATGTTATTGCATTATTGCAAGAAAGATTGCAAGAAGGTAATTATCCTTATCCTGCTGAATTAGAGAATGCAATTTATAGGCTTAGGCAATTTGCTAGAGAAGGTGAAGATTTCTTTGCAAGAAAGAGCACAATTGATATAGGCAGTTTAACTACTTCTGGCCTAGTTGATATAGATCTATCTGGCTTACCTGATGAAAAGTTTAGGGCTCTTGCTTCATTATTTATTTTACAAACATTAAAAGAGAGAATGAGGATGGAAGGTTGGAGCAGTGAGAAAGGTATAAAGACATTTGTAGTATTAGATGAGGCATGGAAAGTAGCTAGTGATGATAGAAGCGATGCAATTACTATTATAAGAGAAGGTAGAAAGTATCAATTTGGTCTTATAGTTGCTTCGCAAAATCCTACAGATATAAATGAAACTATATTTTCTAATGTTGGAACTAATATAATATTAAGAGTAAGATTTGAAAGATTCTTAGATTATATACAAGGTTCTTTGAATTTCTCTGAGTTTATGAGAAGAGAAATAAGCAAATTTGGAGTAGGTCAAGCTGCAGTTAACATGTCTTTTCAAACAAACATACAATTCCCAGATACATTCTTGTTGAATAAAGTGGTAGGAGAAGTACCACTAGATACATATTCATTCAATATAACCTCAATTTTATCAAACGATGAGCTAGCAAGCGGTACTATTGAAAAAGAATTTATTTTTGAGAAACCAGATCTTACAGCGATGTTTATAAATATAAACTTTTCTACTGATATAATAGATTCTATATTTAAAGCATTAGATGCAAAAGGAAGAGAAGTAGATATAAAAGATTTGGCTACAACATTGCTTGGAATAGGCGTATCTAAAGAGAATATAACAAACTTACTAAGGAACTTCGGTATGCCTGATTTCCTAATAAGCAGGATGTTTATGCAATTAGGTGTTTAAATGCCTCAAACTTTTATAGTTAAAAAAATAGAGCTTATAAAGATATTATCATTATTTAATATTAGCGATAAGAATATATTAGAGATAATAAGCCAATTAGATAAGATGCATAAACACATAAATGCAGTAACATTCATAGACCTATTGCAAAAATATGGTTTAAATTATAATCAAATAAGAATTATATTAAGAAGAATAGGTGTTAGTGATGTTGATATAAGCAATATGATTACACTTCTTGAAGAAGAAAAAATAAAGATGTTATATGGAAATATTATAGATATAAAGGTTGAATAAATGCAAAAATCTTATTGCATTATATGTGGTAGAGAAAGAGACGGCATAGAAATAGAAGAAGATTTGCAAATAGCCATTATAAAATGGTTTAAGACGCATATAACAAAGAATGTAAAAAACAATAGACTAGTAGTTTGCAAAGAATGCTACCCTAAATATAAAGAAGCATATAAAAGATATAAGAGAAGAGAATATTTGTATATAATACTTTGGGTCTTGTTCTTTTCATTCTCTTTATTTTTATATCCTAGTCTTTATTCTATAATGGCATCTCTCATTTTAGGATTATTATTTCTTATAATTATAATATTAATTGAGGTTCCAGCACTCAAATTAAATAAAAAAAGATAAATAACTTTATTTATATATTAATAGATGAGCGAAATGGAAGAGCAACAATCGCTTAATCCGAAGGTCGAGGAATTAACAATAAAAATAAAGATTAATTCTACTCTAGATGATATATCAAAAAAATTAAGTACAATACCTCTTTATTTATTCTCTTATTCAAATGATACAATAACACTTGCTAAAGTTGAAAGTAGAAACATAAAAAAAGAGCCTTATCTCTTTCATATTTTTACAATTAAACAGGATGAGTTGAAGATTACATACTCATTACCACATGAGATTAGCGAAAGAGTAAGAAGAGCAAATATTAGTAGATATCTTATAGAATTAATTTTGTATATAAATGATTATATATCTATAGATCTAAAAGAATTGCTTCCTTTCATTGATTCTTCTATAGATAATTTACTTGGCGCACTCAATGTAGACTATACTCAACTACTCGGCAAATATGAATACCTATTAGCTTCTTATACTGAGCTTAAGAAGCTTGCAGATGAACTTGCGAATTCTAATAGAAATTTGACCATAGAGGCGTCTAGGCTAAGCGATGAAAACAAATCATTAAAAGAGGAAATAGATGCTTTATTGAAATATTCGGATGAGTCTCTTATGATAATGGTAGAAGAATGGCTAGAATCACATAATAATCTTATAGATATAGAGGAATTTTCTAAAGCAAATAGCGTGCCTATGCCTAGAGTAGAGCAGATATTAAATAAAATGGTCTCTCTAGGCTACTTAGAAATAAAAGGTTAGTATTATGGTTGTTTATAGAGCCGAGATAATAAAGAGATTTAGATACATTAAGGCATTTACTATAAAAACCAAAATAGTTAAACAGAATTATCTATCTAGATTAGTAAGCGATCTAGTTGAAAAATACATAAATAAAAAAGGGGTGAGCTAATATTAAAATTATTTATAAATTAGCTATACTCTTCATTATTATATTGATATTAATAATTAGCTTTATTTATGTATCAATTAGTTCAATTAAGATTACCGCCAAACCTATCGGCGCACCATATTTTAAATTAAATAACATAAAATATGGTTTATCTATTTATAACAAAAGCTTATTAGTACCTTATGTTTTTTTAAATTATTCAACAATGAATTTAACACATCTTAATTTAACTGCAAAGCTGTTTTTAAGCAATCCTAATAAACAGATATATGTCTTAAATACCACAACGTATTGCGTATTTTGCTACAATATATATGCATTTACTTATTCATTGAATAAGTTTTTATCAGATCATGGTTATAGAAATGCATCATTAATAAACCCAAATATGCTAAATTTAACACCAAATAACTCAATAATAATAATCGGATCTGGTTTAATGCCAAGCTATATGTTTAATTATTTAAATTCTTTATTTAAGAAAGGAGATACTATAATATATATAGGAAGGGCATTGAATTATACTGTTGGTCCTAATGGTGTTATATATGTAACACCATCTTATCTTCTTGATCAACTTCCACAAATACAATACTACCCTATAAATAGTGCTTCCATTCAAATAAACTCTAGCTATTACTTTAGAAACATGACATTTGCTTTTGGAAATCGTAGCTCAGGCCCTATATATGTTAATCAATTTACCTATTTTAATATAAGTAATGGTAAGATAATTGCATTTTCAAATTATCCAACCTTTAGTTGGCCAAATGTAACCCTTATGGCTCATGATATAGGCAATCTTATAGTAAACAGATACCTTTATATTCAAAATTACGGTTTTTATTCGCAAAATTTATCTTTATCAAAAGGCTTAAGCTCCTTATTATTTTCATTTTCTAAAATTCATTATAGTCCAGAAAACGTAAGCAATGTATTTGTAGTTCTGTACTTTAACTATGGAAATTCATTGAATAAAAATGAATATATAACTTCATTTCATGCAACAATGCCAAATCTTGGTTACATATCTATACCTGCTGAAGTGCCTTTATCTTCTTTAGAGCCAATTTATGTTTCTATATTCAATAAGTCAAATGCAGTTAATACATTTAGTCTAGAAATAATAAATTCAACTGATAAGCCATACAAATATTTTTACTTAGGATTCTTCAATGTATCTTTATCTATAGTAGATTACATTCCATTTAATTTTCCTCCTGGTTTTTATATTGCTGAAGTTAAAAACTTTTCAAATAAGACAATTACTGTTGGTTCTTTTTACATAGCTCCAGTTTCTATTTATCCTATATCAATGAATTTCTCAAACAAAACATTTGAATTTTTTGTATCTAGTGCTGGCCAAACAGTATCGAATGTATCTTATTCTATTAGCATAAATAAAGAATATACACAAAATGGTACTGTTAGAAATGGCATTATATATTATTCGCTGCCAACAAGCGCATTTATACCTACTGGAAATCAAACCTTTCAAATTACAATATTCAATTTTACTTTTAACTACTCTTCTACATTTTCTCCAAAAGGCTTTATTATACCACCACTTTATATAGAATTCTTTATAGCGTTAATTGTAATTGTCTTTTTGAATGTAATGCTTAGAAATCCTCCTGTAGACCAATATTTTATAGATGTTCCGTCTTTTCCAAAAACAAACGCATCTATAGTGCATATAAAGAAAGAAGATTTTATGAGTGTCTTTAGTAAAGTAAACAACTTGTTCAAATGGAAGTATATGCCTCTTACAATAAGTGAAATAAAAAATGGATTGAGTACATTTATGAGGTATAATAATTTACCTCTTGCGACTACAACAAAAAATCTTGAAGAGAACTTAGATCTATTAGTTTCGATGGGTCTGGTAAAGAAGGTAGAAGATTATTATATACCAACACAATGGATAAGTGAGTCTGGTCACGATGCAGAATATTTGGTAATATTTAGAAAACTCAGAGATTATTTCGTATCGCATTCTCTGTTATTTACTGAACTAGATAAGAGCGATATTGCAGATATAGAAGTTGTGAAAAATAATACAAAATTCTATATAATAATTTATTCATCTGAATCTAAAAAACTTAAACCAATACCTATTGGAAATGAAAAGGTCTTTATAGTTACATTAAAGCAGGAGGTAGCAGATGAGCTTATGAGAGAGATACATAGAAGCAATGATCCGAATATGAGCATAATAAGACTTGGCATATATCAAAATATAATTACAATAATCCCTGTAAATGAAATATCTAATTATCTTTAGTCTCATTTGTCTCTTCTTCAAATAGACCAGAATAATGTTCCTTTAATATTGATATTAATTTTTCTTTTATTTCATCTTTACTAACTCTTGTAATTGCGCTAAGATCATCTGATAATTGATTAACATATCTCATTATAGTTTTATATTTTGATTCCTGTACGCTTCTCCTTTTTACACCATTAAGATATCTTTGTAGATCTCTAGCGCATTCCATAACAGCTAGTTTTATTTCATCTATAATTTCCTCTTCTTCTGCTACTGCTTGTTTTCCTACACCAGAATAAGGCACATAAACACTCGATATGTTTACTAAAACACTTACAGGCTCTTCATCAAAATTCTTTATCCCATAACGAGACCAATCTATACTTTTAACTGCTTCTGTTATCGCACAATTTGCGCTATCAAACAACAAAGGTACTTTATTTGCAAATCTTAATATCTCACCACCCCTAAATTCTTCCCTTTCTTTACCTGCTTTACCGCCATAGGCTATAGCAGCTTCTACAACGAAAGGTATACCCCCCATGTATACTCTAGGTCTCCTTTGAGTAGTTGAGACAAATTCTGGCATCAATATAGCACTTATTGCCTTTTCTATTTGCTCTTTTCCTATTAATGATAAGGTATCTGTTTCTGGCGCCATCCATTTTATTTTCTTTAGAGCTCTAACTATCTTTTCTCCTTCTTCCCAAGTCAATTCATGTGGCGATTTTTCTAAATCAATATCAGGTATTAAGTTTTTTAGTTCATCGATTTTCTGTTTTGTTACTCTAGATAATGATTCTACTAAAAATGTTGATATATATCTAGAACTACTTAACTCCGCTAGATACATTAAATCGCTTGTTGTTATACCTAAAGGATGTGGCTTTGACTCTTTTGGTCTCTCAGGCAATATATTAGATGTTCTTACAAAAACATGCTCTTTGCCATCTGGATCTTTTAATGTTATATTTGCATGTGGATTAACTAATGCTGTTCTTTTCAAATACTCTAATACACCTCTTTCGCTATTTTCATATTTTGTTTCACCAAATAATCCAATAATCTCTAATCCTGTAAAACCATTACCTTCTATATTCTTAAAGTTTGTAATAATAGGTTCATTTTTGTTAACATCTATTGCAACATCACATTCAAAGCTTTCTGAGCTTGTTCTAGAAACTACATGCACCCCTTTGCCTGTAGTTATCTGCGCAAATAGCGTGCAGCCACTTGCACCTATTCCTTGTTGGCCTCTTTGCTGTAGATACCTATGGAATTTTGTTCCAGAGAGAATACTTGCTAGGGCCTTACCTATAAACTGCGAAGGTATTCCAGGCCCATTATCTCTAACTGTTACTAGATGTTTACTCTCTTCAACTTCTTTAATCTCTACAAATATCTCTGGTAATATCCCTGCTTCTTCACATGCATCCAATGAATTTGTAACATATTCATGTACTACTGTAGTCAATGATCTTACTCTTCCAGCATAGCCTAGCATTTGGCTATTTCTTTTAAAGAATTCTGATATTGAATGTGATTTAAACTCTTTAAAAATATCGTTAGCACTTTTTTGTTCCATTATTACCACCTATCCAAAGTTCTTTTTCTCTTTTCCATTACCTTATAAGCTGTATTATGTTTGCCTCCTTTAATTAATACCTCTATACCTGCTTTTGCTATTGTTATACTTTCTATAGCGCCTATAATACCTATTGTGTTGCCATATACTGCTATAGTAGCCCCACTAATCGCCTCTATTTCCTCTTTTGCTTTTCCCTCCCTTCCTATTACTCTGCCTTTTATGTTCTTTATCTGTTTTTCATTGTTTAAAAATTCCTTTAACTGAATATAATCTGCATATATATTTTCATTTAATAGCTTTAACGCATCATTTAATTTGAATCCTCTTGCAATAGCTTGTATAATATTCTTTGCATTATACTCATTGTATGCATCTCCCTCTATTATAATTTCATTTTCATTTTCTATTTTAATCTTAGTATTAGTATAATATTCTACCTTTTGTATCGAATTTTTTATTATTTTTATTCTATTTTTTGGGACAGTTATCTCATCCATAATTATCTTATTATATTACTCTTCTTTAAATTTTAATTTGTTTACTTTTCATTTTCATGTATCTATATCTAATTAACATATGAGAAAGATTTATATATTTTTCATGAAATAATCATGATAGAATCACAAAAGATATGTGAAAGGGATATGAATGAAAAATGACGAAATAAAAAATGAATTAGAAAAATTGAAAAAAGAGCTAGCAGCAATTAACAACAAAAAAATTGATTACTCTGATTATTCTGATATAAATGTTAAAGATATTTTAAACCTTATTATTGAAGAAAGAGAAAGAACCAATAAGATGCTAGAGGAGATAAGTAATAAAATAAGGAAATTAGAAGCAGTTATAGATAGCACTTTTGAAGATGTAAGTTCAAATGATCAGATAACAATACAACAAAATGAGAAAGAGATATTGCTATCTGAGACTGATACAAAGATTGTTAATTTCATACAAGAAAGAGGTATGGTTACAGCAGATGATGTAAAGTCATATATGGGCTATAAAGGAAAAAATGCAGCAAGTTCTAGATTAAATAGATTATATAGAGATGGATTATTACTAAAATATCAACTTGGTCACAAAGTTTATTACAAAATTGATGCTGGCAAGGCGACCACATCTCTTATTATAACACCACCACAGTAGGGGGCTTTATAGCCCCTTTTCTATTTCTAAATTAGAGATATCACTACCATATTCTATATTAAATTCTAATTTGATCTCTTTCTTTTCTTTGCACAAATGCAATATTTTCTCTATAGATTCAATATCATCACTAACTACTAGAAAATCATTGCCATTTTTGGGCACTACCTTTTCTATGGCTTCTTTTATATTAAAAGTATTAGCTAATAGGCATATAACCTCTAATGCAATGTTCTTTGCATGCAAAGAATTGTCTCTTTCTAGTATAAAAGCCTCTAAGTAAGCATTTATTAGCTTATCTCTTATTTCTTTTGTATCATTTACAACTAACAAAAATCTCTCTTTTGATGCAATATCTATAAGCTCACTTATATTATCGCATTTGCATTTATAGCAAAACAGTTCCATACAAATATTTTTATATATTTAGTAATAAAATTCTTATTATGTCACAATTTGGAAAGCAGTTTCATTTAAGATCTGATAGAGTTCTTAGAGGTAGTGGTAAAAGAGTAAAGAAGGCTAGAGACAAAAAGAGATATGAGATAGGTAGTTATTTTACATCTACTAGGCTTAGTCAAGAAGAAAAGAGAAGAGTAGATAGAACGAGAGGCGGAAATGAAAAAATTAGATTATTATATGCTAAATATGCGAATGTAATTACTAAAAATGGCTATAAGAAAGTAGCGATAAAAGGCGTAATAGAATCAAAAGACAATAGAAACTTTGCAAGATTGAATATAATAACTAAAGGTAGTTTAATAGATACTGAATTAGGAAAAGCAATCGTAACAAGCAGGCCAGGACAAGATGGAGTAATAAATGCAAAGCTAGTGTGATTTTTAATGTATGTTGTCTATAGTTTTCCTTTAGAAGAAGAAGAGCACCTCGATAAGATATTAAGATATGATCCATATACAGATATGTCTCTCTCTAGTGAGGAATTAGAAAAGAGAAAAAATGATATTATTTTTGTAAGGCATAATTTTTATCTTAGAGAAGGTTCATTACTTGGTTTTGACCCTAATAGGGTATATCTCCTTCTAGAAGGTGATGATGACTTTATAAAAAAGGCATATGATAAGCTTAGTAAAGAAGTAAAGGGCATTAGAAGAGAAGATGATTCAATGATTAATAAATTTAGAGAATATATAGAAAAAGAAAATGAAAATATAAGCTCAGGAATTGGAAGTATGTTTTAATTATATTAATGAGATAATATCCCTATATTCAAATTTTTTAGGCACTTTTCCTTTAATATTTATTTTATAATTGCAGTTTTTGCATCTAAAATCATCTGTCAGATTCCACTTTGTTATATAAAAACCAGACCTTTCTATAACTAGGCTATTGCAATTTGGACAATATGTATTTTCATATTCATTTGCGACATTTCCAATATAAACATAATTAAGTCCATTCTTTTTTGCTATATCATAATGTCTTTTTAATGTTTCAAAAGGAGTAATAGGATAATCTAACATTTTGTAATCTGGGAAAAACCTTGTAAAATGCATTGGTGTATCGGCTCCAAGATTTTCATAAATCCATTTAGTAAGCTTATCGCATGCATCTAAATTGTCTCCGACTTTTGGTATTATTAGGTCAGTTATCTCTATATGCATCTTCTTTTCATTCATCGCTACTAAATTGTCTTTTATAGGCTCATTTGATAATACCATCTCATACTTATTTGCGAACTTATCTTCACCGTTTCCTTTGAAATCAACAACAGCAGCATCTATTAATTTTGACATTTCATCAATTACTTCTTCAGTCATATAACCATTAGTTACAAAAACATTGAAGAGACCATTCTTTTTTGCTAGTTTTGCAACATCTAATGCATATTCTATGAATATAGTAGGCTCATTATAAGTATATGCTATTCCATCTAATCTATACTTTTTTGCTATTTCAATAATATCTTCTGGACTAAACTCAAACCCTTTTATTTCATGATCCTTAGATATATAATGATTTTGACAAAATAGGCACCCAAAATTACAAGATGATGTACCTAAGCCAATGACATAAGAGCCAGGGTAAAAATGATTAAATGGTTTTTTCTCTATTGGATCTATTTGTAATGCCTCTAATAAGCCATAGTTTGCTAGATATAGCTTGCCATTGATATTTTCTCTTACATAACAAAATCCATGCCCATTTTGTGGTATTTTGCACAACCTATTACAGGCTCTACATTCAACTTTATTATTATCAAGTATTTTATAAAATGTTTTATATGCTTCTTTTATCATCAATTTAACTTTACATTGCTCATTTATAAACCTTATTATTTATGATTAACCCCAAAATTCTGCTTTTATCTTTGTTTTATCTACACCTAATTCATCTAAAGCCTTTTTCATTGCATCTACAAAAGCAGGGGGTCCACAGATATAAGCTTCTCTATTGTTATAATCATTTACTATATTTTTTATCATTCCACTATCAATATGCCCTTTTAAGCCATCCCATTCCATAGTATTGTCATATCTTGTTACAGTTGCATGCCATTCTAGCCCTATATTACTAAATGAATCTAGCTCGCTTTTGTTTATAATATCATATGGGTATTTTACGCTATATATCATCTTTATATCAATTTTTTTATTTTTACTTTTTGCATATCTAAGCATAGAAAAGAATGGTGCTATTCCAGTACCACCTGCTAAGAATAGATATTTTTTATCTTCGCCATATTCAAATTTAAATTGACCATAAGGTGCAGATATATAATAAATATCTCCTATCTTTGCCTCTGCAAGCTTTGATGTAAGTTTACCACCAACCATTGATATAAAGAACTCAAAATAATCTGCTGGAGGCGCATTTGCAATAGAATAAGCTCTTGTTATTTCCTCTTTTGTATTATTATCCTTGTAAGTAAGCATAGCAAACATGCCAGGAGTAAAATCTACTTGTAAAGAATCTTGGGCCTTAAATTCAAATGATGTCACATCTGGAGTAAGTTTTGTTATTTTTTCTAAAAAATAAGGTTTTTTAATGATCATATTAACCTTTTCTATTAGTATATTTCTCTAATTTCTTTTCTAAAGCCTCTATATCTGTTATTAATTCTTTGAATTTTGGACTTAATGAATATCCTAAATCATAGCCACTCTCTGTTCTTATATGTGTTGGCTCTATTATACTATAAGTCATAGATAAATTCTTTAGTGCTACTATTAATGTTTTTCTAGTAAACTTTTTGCCTAATAATGAGTAAATCTCTTTTGTGGTTCTTGGTGATTTCTCTGATAGCAGCTTTAATACAGCATAGTTAGGCCTACTGAAGATCTTCCTAACAAACCAAATGTCATCTCCTGCTAGCTTATGTATTGTCATTAACCTAATTATAGAACTTAAAGCTTAAATTATTTTGTTTTTTGCCAAATAACGAAATCATATAAAAGCTTTTAAATATTTTATTTCCTTTTGGAAAACATTTATATTATTTTGTTTACAAAAGTAAATGATTATGTACTTAAGTAAATATTTGTATACTTTAGTAAAAAACAAAAATATAGAGAAATTTACATTTTATACAAAGGAAATAAAGTTTGATTCAGAAATAAAGAGGTTATCAAAGTATAAAAGTATAGTAAAAGCAGGTCGAGAAGTAATATTCTATATAGAACCTTTTGAATTAAGCAATACATTGTTAGAAATGAAAAGTTATGTTATCAAAAAACTTGAAGATAAAGATTTGAGCAACATAAATTATAATTACATATATAATATACTTAAAGAGAAATTTAGCAATGTTGAAAATTTTGATTATTTAGCTTATATTACTATAAACGAGACTATAGGATATGGGCCATTTAGCATTTTGTTAGAAGAAAAAGATAATATAGAAGAGATAAAGGTTAATGGTATAAGCAACGCTATTCAAGTATATATACCCAAATATGGTTTTTGTAATACAAACCTATATTTTTATGATATAAATGGATTCAAAAGAAATATTAACAAGCTTGTCTTTGATTCACCATTTTCAATTAACGATGATACCCCTATATTAGATGCATATATAAACGATATAAGAGTTCATGCCCAAATAAAGCCATTTGCAATAAGAGGAGCTATTGCTTCTATAAGATTACACAACAAGGAAAAGATAAACATAAACAAATTATTAGAAATCAGAAGCATAGATCCATTGATATTAAGTTATTTATTATTTGCAATCAGAAGTGGAAGTAGCATAATAATAGCAGGACCACCTGCAAGTGGAAAAACAACATTATTAAGATCGCTATTAGAACTTATACCAAATTTTATTAATGTTGTAATAATAGAAGACAGTACAAATGAGCTAGATATAGATAGGAATTTTTCTTCTTTACTTGCATCAAAGAGACTAGGCCAAGACATTAGCTTTCAGATAACAAACGCTTTGCGTCTCAGACCAAATCTTATTGCAATTGGAGAAATTAGAGGCAGCGAAGCAAAAGAAGTATTCTCTTCTGGCAATTTTGGTATACCTTTTATTACTACTCTACACAGCGATCCAGCTCCTATAGATTTGATTTCTAGATTAACTTCACCACCTATGAACGTAGATTTTATAAATATAGCAAATTTAGATGTTGCTATATTTATGAAGCAAATTGGCTTAGATCAAAGAAAGGTTGACAGTATATTTGAATTCAAATGGTTAAGCAGAGGGGAGATTGAGCATGGGGATAAGATAGGTGAAAATCAATTCTCGTTAAATCCTATATTTAAAGATAGTAATTTTTCAATAAGAAATTCTAAGGTAATTGATTTTTATGCTCAATTAAAAGCAATATCTATTGATGACGCGTTTAAATCGTTTAATAAATTAGTCAAAATTACATCTGATTTAAGTAATATAGTAAATGTGAGATATAATATAGAAGAGTGGTGGTTGAGTTGAGAGATATAATAATAGCATATGCATTTTTCATTTCTATATTTTTGCTACTCTTTAAATTTAGTTACTTAATTTATTTGCTGTTGTTTTTATCTATGTTTTCTTTTATCTATTTTATTTTTATAATAATAAAAAGAATCAATTTGATAAAATTTGAAAATTCCATATTTAAATATGAACTAGAACATTCATTATTAAAGAGGCCATTGATAAATGTAGATAAAAAATTATACAATCGTTATCTTTTAGGTTCTGAACTTAATGTAAAAGAGATAATACAAGCTAATGCAAACAAGTTAGGTTCACTATTATTATTTTCCTCTTTTATAGCTATTTTGCTTCCATCATTTTTGATAGTTGGCATAGTAGGATTATCTATTTTAGATAAATCTATTATATCTAATTCTTTGTTAATCACTCTGTTTGACATTGTAATACCTTTGCTATTCATTATTTTCTATATTATATTTTATGGTGATCTACTTGCGTAAGATTAATCTATCTAATATTTTTAACATAAAGAACAATAATCCTATATTAGATAATTACTATTATAGTATAAAAGATTTCAATTTAAGGATAAAAAACCAATATAGACTAGGTTATTTTTATAGTAGTATTAATTCTTTCAAAGATATATTATTGATGAGGATATTTCAAGATTCTTTAAGCCTATTAACTTACAAAAGATTTTTAAAAGATATGAATACAAAAAAGCAACTTTATAAAAAGATAAGAGATCGTTTTGGGATTGCATATTACTTAATTTACTTTGGTCTAATAATCTTTATTCCATTACTTTTGAGTGTTGCATCGCATCTTATTTTTGTGATAGATAAGATTTCTTTATTGCCATATTTCAATATTTTTATATTCTATTCATTTTCTATTTCATTTTTTACAAGTTATTTTAATTCATTTAATGCATTAAGAGCATTGCTTTTAGCAATAGTAATAGGCACTATATTTTCATTTAATTTATTCATATTCACTAAGATAATCAACTTGTATCTGGGTGTATAAAATGTACCTAGAAACAATAAGATTACTTTTTCTAGAAGCCAAATATAAGAAGGCGCAAGGTTCATTAGAATACATAATGATGTTAGCAGCAGCAAGCATAGTAATATTGATAGCTTTAACAATGATAGTAAAAGTTAAAGATGTAGTTTTGCCGCATTTTGCTTCAGGAAACTCTTCAATAATAAACCAAATCGATAATCAATTAAATCAGCTATCTAATTCAACATAGATAATATGAAACTCCAACTATCTATTGAGTTTATTTTACTTTACTCTTTTGAGTTATTTTCTATACTATTTTCTATGCTTATGATTAACAGTTTTATTCTAAAAAATAACTATAGAATTAAATTAATAGAGTTAGAAGACTTAAACCAACAACTTGCAATAGAAGTATTAAATGGCTATAATAATTTTAATATCTCATTTAATGATTATTGTAATTTTTCAATAAAGAATGGCATTGGTCCATATAATTTTTCGTTTTTTATACCAGTCAATGGTTTCTTCAAGTGCGGAAATAACCACGTATATTATATGAATGGTAAATGGTTGATATCATGAAAGTCATTATAGATTACTTAATAATTTTGATAATTTTCTCTATAGTGCTAGTAGTACTTTCTCATCTGGCGCATATGCTTTACATAGCACATATAATAAGAAATTTAAGCGGGTATTTCTATGATTGATAATCTATTTGCTACATTTGTCTTATTATTCTATTTTACTTTTTTAGTCTTAACAATTTATAAATATTTTACTAATTTCTACAATTTATCTTTACTTGTTATCAAAACGTTTTATATTTTTAAGATATCAAACATAGAGCTAAATGAGATATATTATTATGGATTCAACTCAACTTATTTGCTAAATACGGAGAAGATCACTCATGTCTATTTGTCATTAAATAAATGTAGTTCGTGTTTAAAGAGAGTTATCTATTTAGGTGGTAAAATATATGAGACATATTTTTATTCAAACATCTCTTGAGTTTTTATTAATATTAAGTTCAATATTATTATTATCTGCACTAACAATAACTATTGTTAATTCTAGCCTAAAAGGATTAAATAAAGTAAATTTTGACATCAAAACATATAATGTAAGCATAAAAAACAATCCAAACATAGATTTGATTTATTCTAATTATTCCCTTTTTGACATGCCAACAAAACTCTATATATTGGTTTATGGTTGTTCCAATGGTTTTCTAAAAATTTATTTTAACTCAAATTCTATAAAATTTGAATATACAAATATTTCTACACCTATATCAATATCAAAAGACATATCACAATATATTGTTCCTAGCGCTATTGGTTTAAACAATTTTTCAGTTCAATACAATTTATCATGCAATAACGTATCATATAAATCATCGCTGCTTGGTTTTATATATACATATTCAATTAATTCATTTTCTAATAATCTATCATTTTCTATAAAGCAATATAATACTTCAATGCTTGTAAACAATAAGTCAAATTTTACATACTTAGATATTTTTTCTCATTGTACTTATCTCTCATTTTCATATAAGCCTTTGCCTATGAATGTGCAATGTGGTACTTCAGATGGTTGGTACTATATGATGTTCTCTGATTATTGCTATACATTTGGCTATGGACCAACCACTACAACATGTATTATACCCAAAAATACTTCTTATTATATAAGCAAACCTAACTACCTGTATAATATTAATGTATCTATAATAAGTAATCAAAATGTATATTATTCACTTCTATCTAGCTATAGGCCCTATAATATACTTTTGTCAGATAATAATGTTTTTGGAAATGCAACGTCTAAAGTAAATGAAGATATAGAATTAATAGGCAATTCTAGCAATGTTGGCATGTTAAATTATTCTTTATTTAACCTATTTAATACCACTAAATATAATTTATATTCCCTTCTTTCTTTCTATAATGGTAGTGATATAAATTCAAATCAGCAAAGCCAAATTAATGAAGAAATCTACTCATATAATAAGCTACTTAGTAAAATAGAAAAATTTGCTCCGATTAATTGTAGTAGATACGATAATGTATTCATATGCAAAACAAAAGGTTTTAACTATACTATTATCATTAGATCGCAATTCCTTACTAATACCTCATTAACATATGATGGGTCTAATCTTCTGGTGGAACATTGAGGATACAAATTTATTCAATAGAGGTTGTTGTTTCAATAATACTTTCTTTTTCTATTTTGTATTTTTATATAAATTTATTGAGTATAAATTTTAAGCATCTATACATGTTATATGAATATTTTCAATCTTATATAAGCGTTTATGATATAGAGAATTTTGGTAATAAATGCATATATAATATTTCTTGTCTATCAAATTTAACTATTAAGTCTAGTTTAAATTTAAGCAATAGAACCTGCTTTATTATTAACTCAAGTCTTTATTGTATAGGTGGTTAGATGATCAGTTATTTTATAATAGTAATACTTGTTACGATAATTCTCATAGCAATAATGATACAATTCATAAGCGCTGAAAATGAATTTAATATAGCATTTACGAATTACTTAATAGAGATGAAGAATAAGCTTTACATTACTTAATGTGGCGGGGGCGGGATTCGAACACGCGACCTCCAGATTTCTTCACAGCTATGAGCTCATCACTCATAAACAATGTTTATGAGTCTGGCGCTCTACCAGCTGAGCTACCCCGCCATCTAAATATTTATATCTATAAGATTAAAAATTATTATAGCTTTGTGGCCTTGGTGGTGCAGTGGCAGCACGGGAGGCTGTGGACCTCCAAACCCGGGTTCGATTCCCGGCCAAGGCCTTTAATGAGTATTAAATATTTAAAAAGACCTTTTTTCTATTACCTATTTTATCTTTTCTTCTGAATCTGCTTCTATTTCAAGCTAATGTGAGTTTAGGCTACTTATAAAAATGAGCGAAAAACCCACTATTTCAATGATGAATGCGATGTATGCAAATGGAGCATTGTATTCATAAAATGGCAACACTGGAAATTAGGGTAGCTATTAACCTTTAAATTAATAGGTATTAAGCCAAAAAGAATCACGAATTTATTTGCAGAATTGTTCTCATGTCTTTATATTTACTATTTAATAAAAAAATCAAATTTGAAATTCATTAAGAAATTTCTATATCTTTGCCCTCTTCTTTCGCCTTATCTACTATTATTTCTAGGGTTCCATTCTCAAATTTGGCTTTTGCAGTCTCTGGAACTACAGGTACTGGCAATGCAATTCTTCTGTAATAACTTGTACTTCTTCTTTCGCTATAGTAGTAATATTCCTTTTTATTTTCTTGCTTTTTTGAGCTTGCTGCTGCTATTATCAATGAATTTTTATCAATCTTTAGCTTTATATCTTTTTTATCTACGCCTGGTAAATCTGCTCTTATTAGTAGCTGTTTATCTTTATCTATTATATCTATCGCTGGCATTTTTGAGATAAAGCCCATAGGAATTTCAAATAATTTTTTTATTATAGGATCTATATCGAAAGGAGAAAGTTCATTTTTCTTCATAAATACCCCTATTTTAATTAAGCTTTTAAACTTTAAAAGTTTAATGATTTGATTATGAAAAGAACAAGAATAAGCGATATTAAACAAGAAGAGGGCAAAGAATACTTTGTAGGGGGTTGGATAGAAAGAATAAAGGATATAGGTAAGATAAAGTTTATATGGCTAAATGATGGCACTGGAAAAATACAAATTACTATACCGAATAATTTAGATAAAAATATTTTGGATAAAGCAAATAGCCTAGCTATACATGATTTTATTTATGTAAAAGGAACTATACCTTCTAAGATTATCTCTAAAAACTACTTAGAAATTATACCAAATTATATAGAGCTAATAACGAAAGCAGAGAAGCCATTACCTATTGATATGAGTGGAGAATTCGAATCTGGTCTTGATGTTATTTTAGATTGGCGTAGTATTGCATTAAGGGATGAGAAAAGAGCAGCTATTCTAAAAATAGAATCATTATTAGTAAGAGGCTTACAAGATTATCTAAATAAAGAAGGCTTTTCATTGATATTTACTCCTTGTATAATTGGGGCACCTGCTGAGGGTGGATCTGAGGTATTTGAGGTAAAATACTTTGATAAAAAGGCTTATTTAAGGCAAGATCCACAACTGCATAGGCAATTGTTAATAATAGCTGGTTTTGATAGGGTTTATGATATAGGGCCAAGCTGGAGGGCGGAGCTTAGTCATACAACCAGACATTTATGTGAGCATAGAAATTGTGCAGTAGAGATGGCTTACATTGAAGGAAATAATGATCTTATGGACTTAGAAGAGCGTTTAGTAAGACATGCTATAAAATATGTTGTTGAATATGGGACAAAGGAATTAAAGATATTAAACAAAGAGTTATCTATACCAGATAATACGAGATTTCCAGTAGTAAATTTTCCAGATATATATGATATATTGTCTTCTATGGGTAGAAAGATACCTTTTGAAGAGGACATAAGCAGAGAAGACGAATTGTTAATCTTTAATTATGTAAAAGAGCATTACGATAGTGATTTCTTCTTTATAAATAGATTTCCTTTTAAAGTCAAGCCATTCTATGTAATGAAAGATGATAACATATTTGCTAGAAGTTATGATTTAGAATATAAAGGTGTAGAGTTAAGCTCTGGTGGACAAAGAGAGCATAGATATAATGTTTTATTAGATCAAATAAAAGAGAAGAACTTAAATGAAAAGAATCTAGAATGGTTTACTAAGTTCTTTAGATACGGTGCCCCTCCTCATGGTGGTTTTAGTATAGGGATAGAGAGATTTACTATGCAATTGTTAAATATACCAAACATACTTGAAGTTACTCCATTTCCAAGAACACCTGAGAGAATGCTGCCTTAGTTAAAAAATGCTTCACATAAAGTCATAAGTTTATTTTGAGATAGTATAAATAGCTATATTTGTTTTAGTTTAATAGATTATTTAAATTAGAAGTTAAGGGATATCAATGCATCTTCTCCTTCTATCATTTGGTTCTTTTTCAGGAAAACCAAATTCAAGTTCATATTCACTTATATCTTCCATTTTACTTACATTGTCTTTTTTGTCTTCTCTTCTTATATCTTTTATACTACTTTCTTTTTCTATACCCTTTTCTTTTTTATTCTTTTTTTGCATGGTTTTAATTATTAAAATATCTTTTTTTTAAATCTTTTTACTAACATATGCTTTTTTAACAAATTTCAAAATACAAAATATTTAAAAATATAAAAAACGAAATATGTTTTATATGGTAGACGAGCAAAAGCAACAGCATATGCCAAATCCACAAGCTAAGGCATTATATGATGAAGCAGGCAAGTTATTTGATCAAGAAAAATTCAATGATGCTGTTGAGTTATATACTAAAGCTATAGAAATAGACCCAGAGTATTCAAGCGCTTATTTTAATAGAGCCTTAACTTATACAGAACTTGGTGAATATGAGAAGGCGCTAAGGGATATAGATATAGTGCTTAAATTTGAGCCCAATGCATTTGATGCATATTATTTAATGGGCCGTATAGCAGAATTGCAGCATGATTATGAAGGTGCAAAAGAGTGGTTCGAAAAAGCCCTGTCTATAAATCCAAATTATGCTCCTGCAAAGACCAGCCTTGAACTATTAAATAAGAATAATTTTACTATTCAAGAGAGTAGTAATATAGAGGAGAATAAAACAGTTATAGAAGAGGGCCAAATCAAAAAAGTAAGATGGTATAAATCAAATATTACATTAAAAGATGTTGTAGGTTTGGAAAAGGTAAAGGAAGAGATATATGAGAATATAATATTAGCTATAAAAAAGCCTGCATTGCTCCGTTCATATGGTAAAAAATTAGGTACAGGAGTATTGTTCTATGGACCACCAGGAAACGGTAAAACTTATTTGGTTAAAGCAATAGCAGGCGAGACCAACGCAAACGTAATAATAGCAAATATAAATGAAATTGTTGATATGTATGCGGGCAATACTGAAAAGAATATGCATGCTATCTTTGAGCAAGCAAGAAAGAATGCACCGTGCATATTGTTTTTTGATGAGATAGATGCATTAGGCGGAAAAAGAGAAGGTATGGGTGAACAACAAAGCTATATGAGGATGGCTGTTAACCAATTCCTACAAGAGATGGATGGCGTAGAACAAAATCCAGAAGGAATATTTGTTATTGGTGCGACAAACCAGCCTTGGGATATAGATCCTGCATTGAAGAGGAGTAAGAGGTTTGGCGAGGCCATTTATATACCACCACCAAATTATAAAGAGAGAAAGGCTGCTTTTATATATAATACAAGGAATATGCCTATATCTAGATTTGTTCATTTTGGCAGATTGGCAAGAGCTACAATGGGCTTCTCACAAGCAGATATATATGAAATATGCGATAAAGCTGCATTGCATGCTGCAGTATATGAGGATAGGACTGGAAAAAAGAAGAAAATAACTACAGGTGATTTTATAAGAGAGATAAAGAGACATGGAAATACTTTAGATGAGTGGTATGGTATGATAAAAAAAGAGATAATAAGCAAAAGAGAAGTTCAAATAGTTGATGGCAAGAAGACAGAGGTCATAAAAGAAGGTAAGTTAACTCCAGAAGAGAAGCAAAAATATAGGCCATTAGTCAAAGATGTAAAGAAAAATTCTAACCCATTCTATTTATTCATAAAGAAGCTCGTTAGATTTATAGCAATCTATATATTTTAGAAAGTTTTTTATAATTTCTTTATCAAAATAGAATAGTAAGTGGTTTTTATGGGAAGATTTCCAATAGCTGACTCTGTATTACTCAATGTTTATATATGTAGAAGATGCAAGGCTAGAAATAAGCCTGGCGCTGAAAAATGCAGAAAGTGTGGCTATCCTTTCTTAAGGCCTAAGAAGAAGGAGGTAGCTGCCAGGAAATAATCTTTAATGTTTAGGTGATCATATGGTAGAATTAACCCCAATTGAACAGGCTGTTGTAGAAGCAATGAAGGAATTAGGAGCTACAAGCGAAGAGAAGAAGAAGACTGCAGATGATATAGCAAAGAAATCAAACAGACCAAAAGGATTAGTAAACAATGCATTAAACTCTTTAGTGCAAAAAGGCGTAATAAAGAGAATAGCTAGAGAAAAGGCCGCTGGTTATTATTTAGTTCAGCAATGAAATGGACAGTATTGATTTTTTAGCGCAATATAAAGGATGGATAGCAGTAAAAAAACTAGAGATAAGTGAAGATACAAAACCAGAAGAAGTAGCATTTCATCTAGCGTCTATAAGAGAGTCTATAGATAGAAAAGCTTTTGAGATATTAGGAATAGATACTAGTATAATAGATAATTATGTTAGCAATATAATAAAAGGGAAGAGAAAAGACTTTAAGACTCTAGGCGAGCTTATAAGTGAAATGTCAAAAAAAGAAGCAAAGGACATTATTTTAAGTGCATGCAAAGGAAAAGAAGAGCTATTGCCAATAGCAAACGCTTATTTTTTGCGTTCTCTTGTAATTGGTTTAGGCTTTGATTTTGATGTTAGTAGAGAGTTGCTCTCTCGTATTTTTCCTTATCTAAAAGTGCCTAGGCTGAGAGGTAGAAAGAAAAAGGGGAGTTAGGCTAGCCTGGTAGGCTTCCAGCTTTGGGCGCTGGCGACCCGAGTTCAAATCTCGGACTCCCCATTTTAAACTTAATTTATCGATATATACAGATTTTAGATTTCAAATCAATAGTATAGATTTTAATATTTAATTTGTAAAATTGTTACATGGCAGATGAAGTAAATGCACATATAGCAGTACTTATTGCATATTTTTGATTAGTAGTCATTGCCATGGTTTTAATTTATGCTGTTTATGAGATTGCAATGGATTTAGCAGGGCAATTACCTG
>JAGDXY010000005.1:13667-14474 GCA_023256495.1 Microcaldota archaeon | reverse complement strand
TGCTGAAGTAAGCTCTTCAATATTCACAAAAAATAAAGTTAAGAAGTTGATAATGAGTCAATCTTAGAAACAAAAGCATTTAATTTCAAAACAATGTAGACTTAAATAAATGATCTATTCTATTAATTTCTTAAAAATTTTAAATTGAAGGTGCAAGCGATTTAGTAACGAATACAGATTTATATTATTGGGTATTTTTAGAATAAATGTAATATATATTTGCTGTAGAGTTTGTTTTATTAAGATAGCTATATATAAGTTTTGCTGAACAATTATTATCTAGCCAGTTCATAAATGCTTGATTATTGTTATTGTAATTATTAATTAAAATTATATACTTATTGTAATACGTTTCATTGCAAACATTACCAATTAATGCTATATTTTTATCGTAGCGATATGTAGCAATGTATATGTAATTTTGGCTCATATCTCTATTAAAAAGATAATAGGTACTATTTATCTTTAATGTGTGTATTTCATTTGCAATACCATTAATTTCAAAAAAGAATTCTTTTATCATGCTATTATAATTATAAATTGTAGCATATACTGGTATATCAAGAAACAAGATAATAAATATTATAAGAGCTATAAAGCTACTTGCAATTATCTTATTTTCTCTTTTTGTGATGAATAGATATATTTCATAAATTGAGTATGCACTTATTAATATTAATGGTGCTGCTATTATTAACAAAAATCGCATTATGAAGCTTATGGGTACATAGCTATATAGGGATCTAGTTCCAAAGAATAGATATAATATCGTAATCCATGTAAATAACGAGAGTATATTAATATAAT
>JAGDXY010000005.1:0-13657 GCA_023256495.1 Microcaldota archaeon | reverse complement strand
TGCCATTAAATTAAAAAATGGATTGCCAGTAAAAATATAAAATATAATAAACATCAATATAATAGGCAAAAGTAAACCAAGTGCAGCATAAGTTATTAATCCCTTATCTTTTCTTATAAACCAAAGAATTGCTAAAACATAAATTGCAATAATCACTAAACCCTCTGTCTTGATAAGCATACTAATTCCAAAGAAAAAGCTAGAAAGGAATATATATTTATTTTTTAATTTTTTTCTAGTAATATTAAGTGCATTGTATAGAAAATAAATACTTATACATACAATTAAAGCGAGAAGCATGTCAGGTAATACCCTAGTTGAATAACCTAATACAAAAGGTGCGGTTGTAAAGAGCAAAGCAGCTAAGAATCCAAAAGCCGAATTAAACATTCTTCTTCCTATTATGAATACAATGCATGTAATCACTATATAACTTATTAAACTTGGTAATATAGCTTGAAATAATCCTACCCCAAATAACCAAAATGATAA
Source organism: Microcaldota archaeon (assembly GCA_023256495.1). Lineage (GTDB taxonomy): Archaea > Micrarchaeota > Micrarchaeia > Micrarchaeales > CABMGC01 > JAGDXY01. The sequence continues at coordinate 13,165 of JAGDXY010000005.1, read as the reverse complement.
GGCAATACTAAAGTTAGTAATAAGCTCCACTCCAAACGGATCAAAGTATATCGGATTAAATGTGCCTTGTAAGATCTCAGATGCTAAGAACATATAGTAAGTATCATCATAATATACAAAAGGACCAGAAAAAAAGATATATGCGAGAATTAGAGAAATTACTATAAGTAAAGATAACAAGATTATATCAAATTTTTTATTTTTATGTTTTGTTTTCTGCATATTCTAAAAGAACCTTTACAGATCTTTCTAAATCTGCTCTTGTACTTGTATTAAATAGATATATATCAGCTAATTTTATTGCTTTTGTGACACCTAGTTTTTCTTCCATCTTTTCTCTATATTCAAAATCCCTTTTACTTTTGAAATCATCTTCTCTACCACGCTTTACTATTCTTTTAAATCTAATTTCTTTTGGAGCCATTACTGCTACAAGTATAAAATTCTTTAAGTGCTTTCTAAGATAGTCTATCTCTACTTTTGATCTAATTCCAACTAATGCAAATTTTTTTCTATTCATAGAAATAATCTTTTTTGTAATTTCTTTAGCTAATATATCATCACCGTGTTTTCTTTTGAATTTTATTGAAAACTCTCTTATGCTTCTATTATTGATTGGTATATTATTCCTTTTCATTATATCCCTTATTATATCACCAAACTCCATTACTACAAAGCCTTTTCTTTTTAGTATCTTGCCTACTTCACTCTTACCAGAACCAGGCATTCCAACAATTCCTATTACCAATTTTTTATCGTTCATTTCTTAGGTAACAAGTTTTCATACTTTTTAGCCTTTTTAATTAGCAACTCTTTTTTTCTTTTTATCTTTATGACTTTATTCCTTATCTTTTTTATGTCGTTTTTCTTTATAAATTTAATTATAGGATTTTTTTCTATCTTTGAGATATAAGAGTTATATAAGAAGATCTCTTTTTCCATTTCACCAATATCTCTATTAATTGCTAATAATTTACTATTTATTAGATCTAATTTTTTATTATAGAAATTAATTATATATTCAATATTATCGCTCTTTTCGAGTAAGCCAAGCAGTAATAGCTCTGCCTCTTCTTTTCCATATAATTTTATATAATAATCTGACAAGCTCTCTAAGGTAGATATAAATTCATTTATCTCATTAATTTCTTTATACCTTGATTTTTCTGTTATTTTTGGCATAAAGATAAGATCATAGCTTATACCAAAAATCTTTCTCATGCGTTCAGAATGTTCTCTTAATATATCAATATTCTTTTCATTTGCTATACCCTCCCATGACTCTCTTGCTATCTTTTTTATTATTTTAAAAGGCTCTGGTTCTATAATATTATTTTTATTTATAGGCTCCATAATTATCACGTTATAAACTAAGCAATTCTATAGGATTCTTTTTATCGAGTTTAAAGAATCCTACCCTTTCAAACTGAATTAATTCATTTTCATTTAATTTATTAATATAATCTTCAATAAGTACTTCTTTTCTTTCAATACTGTTCTTATTTATTTCGCCATTTTTATCTAATAAATCATTTATAATCAATAAGTAACCTCTAACATTATTTTTTGTTGGAACCCATTGAATTGTTTTTTCCCCTTTTAAATCGCTAATCTTTGCATTAATAAAAGAATTATCTTTTTTGATAATTTCTATTTGGGCAAGTCCTTTTAGGTTTATTATCTCCTTTTCTCTTATTGATTCATAATCACTTTTTGATATAAATACTTCGTTTTCTACTTTATATTCTCTATAGCCAATATCTCTATCTGGATGTATTGGCAAAGAAACTGATTTTTCAAATGATTCAATATTAATTTTTATAGGGTCTATTACTGCAAATAATCTCTTTGCCATTGGATCTATTATTTTTCTATTCTCACTTAGAAGCATGTCCATATCAACTTCACTATCTGTTTTACTAAGACCAAACCTTAATACAAATCTCCTAATTGCTAGTGCCTGTATACCTCTCCTTCTCAGTGCCTTTATGGTAACTAGCCTTGGGTCGTCCCAACCCATTAATATACCTTTGTTCATTAACTCTCTTAAAATTCTTTTTTGAGTTACATTACCTCTTATTCTTAATCTAGCTTCTTCATGTATTCTAGGAATTCTTAGGTTTAAATTCTTTAATATGAATATATGTACATCTCTATATAGTTCATATTCTTTACTCCTTATTACATCTGTAATTCCATTCAATGAATCTACAATAGGTGTAGCCATATGGTATGTAGGCCATACAAAATACTTATCCCCTTGTCTATAGTGTATTTTATGCTTTACTCTAAATAAAGTAGGGTCTCTCATTGCAGGATTAGGTGAAGCAATATCTAATTTTAATCTAAGAACTGCTTCGCCATCATCGAATTTGTTGTTTAGCATATCATTAAACAAAGAGAGATTTTCATTTATGCTATAATTTCTATGTTCACATGCAACTTTATTTTTTCTATTATTCTTTATTTCTTCTTCACTGCATAGGCACACATATGCTAAGCCCTTTTCTATTAATTCTTTTCCAAATTCGTATAATCTTGGTATAAAGTCACTTGCATAATATTCTTTTGCAAAATTTATACCAAGCCAATTAGTATCTTCTTTTATTGCATATACATACTCTAATTTACTTTTTTCAGGATTTGTATCATCAAAATATAGGTATATAGATCCTTTATACATCTTTGCTATTTCATCGCTTAGTATAGCCTGTTTAGCATTCCCTATATGTATATAGCCACCAGGTTCTGGTGGAAATCTTGTTATTACTTTTCCTATTTCTGCCCCTTCTATGCTTATATTTGAATGAGATGTTTCCTCTTTTTTTATCTTTTCTTTTTCTTTAAACTCCTCTTCATAATTTTTGTATTCATTTACAATCTCTTCTCTTTTCATTGCATTTATTTTGTCTATAACCTCTTTTACTAACTTTCTATATTCTTCTATATGCTCCTTTGCATTTGGTATATTTGCAATTACTTTGCCTAAAACAGCATTAAAATCTGCTTTTCCATAATCTATAGCATTCTTTAATGCAAATTTTCTTATAATCTCAATATCGCTCAATGTATCAACCCAGATAACTTATCTTGTAATTTTCGATACTGCCATTTGAAGTAACATTTGCTATCAATTCAATAGTAATATTGCTTTTATTATAAGGAATAAAAACAGTATTGTTTGAGTTTTTTAGATAAGCTATTGTTGATCCTATATAACCAGTTATTCCCAGAATATTTATCTTAACAGGCTCTTTTATATTTATATTTGCCATAACCAATGGTTTGCAATCTTTTATTTGGCTTATATTATCGAATTTTACAATTAAATATTGGTTAGTTCTGTTTATTATTGTCGCATTAGTAGAGCAATTTTGTTCTATTTTTGCAATATTTTTATAAGATAATACGCTTGCATTTATATAAGCTATGCCTGTATAAGTATTTTGCGGAGCTATACTCGTTGTTGAAGTAGTAATTGTATTACTACCTACCATTAAGAAAGAACTTAGGAACATTACAATTACAAACAAGCTTAATGCAATTTGTTTCTTATTCATCTATTTCTTTTTATTTGTTAATCTTTATATTCTTTTTACTTTCCTGCCTCTTTATTAGTTCTGCAAGTACAACTGCATTATTATGTTTTTCATCTTTTGCACTATATATTAATGTTATGTCACTTTCTTGTGCTTCCTTTAGTAGTTTTTTAAATGCAGGATTATTCTTCAATTCTTTAATATATCTTCTTTTAAATTCTCTCCATCTTTTAGGATTATGCCCAAACCATTTTCTTAGTTTATCGCTAGGTGCTACATCCTTTATCCATTCATCTATTAAAGCGCTATCCTTTCTTACCCCTCTAGGCCATAGTCTATCTACTAATATTCTTTTTCCATCTGTTATTGAATTCTTTTCATAAATTCTTTTTATACCTAATAGCATGTTTCTCATTTAGAATAAGCAATTAAACCTTTAAACATTGCTATATAAATCATTTTATTCAAATTCTTTTTATAAAAATTTAGCCAAATACTTTCTCTATATCTTCATCATCTAATATTGCTTCTTTTTTCAATTCTCTAGCATAATCTCTAAAAGATACCCCACTTAATACTACTAATATCTTTACTAAATCTCTTGGCATTCCATTCTCAATACGAGCACCCCATTTAAGTAATGCATCTTCGCTTATTTTGTTAGAAATTTCTTTGAAAATTCTTTCTGCTTCTCTTAATGTTAAGTCTGGGCCACCAATTATATTTACCAATGCCTTTTTTGCAGTAGATATATCAACATCTAAAAGTGGGCTCCTTAATGTGTTTTCTACAACTGTCAATGCCCTCTCTTCGCCACTTGGTGCTCTTGCCTCACCACTACCTATTACTGCATATCCAGAATCTTTTAATACACTCCTTAAATCAGCAAAATCAATATTAGCCATACCTGGCTTAGTAACCATCTCTATAATACCTTTTGTAGCATTTGCTAAGATTTCATCGCTTACTTTAAAAGCAGTATTTAAAGGCAAATCTGGTGTTATAACAAGGAGCTTATCATTTGGTATTATTATTACTGTATCTGTCTCTTTTTTTAATTTTTCTAATCCTTCTAATGCATTCTTCATTCTTGTTTTTCCTTCACTTGAAAAAGGTAATGTTACTACTGCTATAGTAAGTGCTCCTAACTCTTTCGCTTCATGTGCTACTATTGGTATAGCTCCTGTACCAGTTCCTCCTCCAAGGCCACAGGTTAAGAATACAAGATGTGCATCTTGTAGTAAATGTCTAATCTCTTCTTTTGATTCTATAGCTGCTTCTTCTCCTAACTTTGGGTCGCTTCCTGCACCAAGACCTTTCGTAATTTTTTTACCTAACAATACCTTTGCATGACTTTTTATTTTTAATAAATGTGCTGCATCTGTGTTTATTGCTACAAGCTTAGCTCCTTCAATGTTTATCTCATGCATTCTATTTATTGTATTTGATCCGCTTCCGCCAACACCAACAACAAGTATTTTCGGTTTTGAAGCTTCTATAAATCTTATTAATTCTTCGTCATCATGATTTTCATAGTTCTCCATATTTATACCTTTTATATTTTCTCATTTAACATTTTAAATTATTTCTTTTTATTATTTCTCATTTCTGGTATTGTATACTTATTCCAAAATATCTTATATAAATGTAGCTTATCTGGCAAATCTTTTAAATAAGGTATATAAGGTAGGAAGAGCAGTATTGCAAATACTATCACTGCAACGGTTCCATTCTCTAGATCGCTCCACCAAGGCAGGCCAGAAGTTATTATTTCTAAGTAGTTATATGGCAAAAGCCAATAACTTCCGATTGGCCATAATCCATTACTTATTTTAATCATTCCAAGTTGTGATGTTCTTAGACCATATTTGCTTGCATTGCTATTATATAATGTATTAATATTTTTATTTAATGTTATGACTCAATAAACTTATTTAGTTGCTTAAGCGCAATATACTTTTCATAATTATCAATATGCGCCTTATCAATTATTAATTTCATCTCCTCTATAATCGAGTCATAATGTCTTTTATTTATTGGGTATGGAATACCATCTTTGCCACCAACATTATATGAAAAAGTTATAGGATCTCTATATGCCAATTTAGTGCCATAAATAAGATTAGATATTAATGCTATTGATTTTATAGTCTCTCTTCCAATTCCTTTTATTTCTAGTAATTCATTAAAATTCTTTGGCTCTATTTCTTGTGCCTTCTTTATTGTTTCTAAACCTCTTTTACTTATATCAATGCCTTTTATTATATAGTGCCTATTTGGATATGTTTTTATTTCATAAATTGCATCTACGCTCTTATCCCTAAGCTCTTTATTCTCTTTATAAGTAAGATCTAGTGTTTCTCTACTTATGCCATATATACTTGTATGGGGCTCATTTGCTATATCTTTTTCATTTACAAAATCACTGAACCATTGGAATCTATATGCAGAGTCATTTAGCATACCTTGTTGTATAACCCCCCACTTATCCTTTGTAAATAAGAAATTATGGTGGTATATAGATAAGTTATCAAATATTAATGCGCTATCAATTTTCGCAGCTAACTTGCTTATCTTTATATAATGCTCAGTATCTATATTTATCATTTCGCTACCTTCTCTTATTTCATTTGGCGTATTAATGCCTGCTTTTCCCTTTCCACCAGCTATGAAAATTTCTTTACTAGAATTCAATACTTCTTTTAATGCCGCCATAGTCACTGTTGTAGTACCGCTACTATGCCAATCATAACCTAATGTGCATGCCAATGCTTGAAACCAATTTGGATCTGTAAGCCTTCTTAGCAATTCATTTGCTCCAAATTCATCTATAATAACAATACTTATTTCATAACCTAGCTTTTTCATTCTTGAGAAAAGCCATCTTGGTGCCTTTCCATTATGCAATGGTAGTCTTGTTATTTTATGCATCAAATTATATACTAAAAATATAAATTAATCATTTCCTTTTCTTTATTAAGAAGTCTATTACAATCTCTATCTCACTTGCTGAATAGGGCCTAACTACTCTTTTACTTATTAATTCTATATCTGCATTATTTTTGTTCATAAATTCTTTTATCTTATTAAAATGTTCATCAAATGCATTATCTATCTTACCAAACGCATAATAATGAACTATGCATTTATCTTTTGCAGCTATTAAGCAAGAATCTAAAAAATTATACGAATCTTTTGGCAAAGGCATTACTATTCTATCTGCAAAATCCTTATAATTATAAACAACTTCCTTAACATCGCCTAATACTGCTTCTACATTTACTTTATTTATTTCTATATTTTTTATCATATATCTATATGCATCTTTATTAAGCTCTATAGCTGCTACCTTTGCTTTTTTATGTTTTGCAATTTCTATGGCAAAAGGACCAACCCCTGCAAACATAACTAATACATTCTCTTTATCATTTACCATTTCATATATACGCTTTCTTTCATATGCTAACCTAGTAGAGAAATAAGTTTTTCTTATATCAAAGATGAATCTGCAACCATTTTCTATATAGTTGGCAATATAATTCTTTTCTCCGCTTACGAAGCAAAACTTTCTAGTTCTATATATGCCTTTTATAGCACCACATTTTAGTAAAACTGTTTTAATTCTTTTATAATGCTTTATTATTGCATCTCCTATAAGCTTTGCATACTTCTTGTCTACATCTATTACCGCTATATTTCCATAAAAATCTAGCGAGAAGCTTTTTATATTATATTTTTTAAGCAAGTTCTCTAGATTAAATCTCTCTATTCTCTTGCCCCTCTTTTCTATTATTTCATAGCCTATATCTATATATTTTTTAATTGGAAAGTATACGAAAGAGTTGTCAGATGTAGTAAGATAGTTATTATTAAATAAATCCTTTTCTTTTAGCAATTTTCTAACCTTATCTGCATCTTTCTTATTTACTTTTATATAAAGCATATTAGAATTATTGAAGTTAAACTATTTAATTAGAGATGAATTAATCTGATAGCTTTAAAAGTTTTTTATACAAATAGTATATTGATTTCTATGAAAATAGAGATAAAAGAAGAAGGAAAAGATTTTATAAAGATAGAATTTTCTGATATAGATTCTGCAATGCCTTTGCTTTTAAGCAAATATTTAAATCAAAATAAAAAAGTTAAGTTTGTTACTATTGCTAAAGAGCACCTTGAGATAGGAAAGCCACAGCTTATAGTAAAAGGAGACAATCCAAAGAAAAGTATACAAGAAGCATTGCAGCAGATGATGGAAGATTTATCTAAATTAAAAGAGAGTATAAAGTAATGAAGGACCCCAGGATATTGGCTATAGATGATGGTACTTTATTAAATGATAAAGTAATAGTAGTTGGTGTTATAGGAAGATCTTCTGTTATAGAAGGCATAATTTCTTTTTATATAACAAAAGACGGAGTAGATTCAACAGATAACCTAATAAGTTCTATTAAAAGATCTCGTTTTAATGGTGAGATTAATTTTTTGGTGAGCAATGGAATAGCGCTAGGTGGCCTCAATATACTAAGACCCTCTCTTATAGAGAATAAAATTGGTGTTAAATTCTATGCTATGACTAGGTCTAAGCCACGGTATGATGCTTTGCTCTCTGCTATGGAAAGAAAAGGTTTGCAAACCACTTATTTAGAAAGATTAAATCTTAAAGAGATAGAACTTAAAAATAAAAAAGTATATATACAATATCTTGATCAATTCATAAATATTGATTTTGAACTTGCGTTTTCTTATGTACGTCTAGCACATATGATAGCAACTGCTGTTTCTAGAGGAGAAAGCACAAGAGGCTCTATATAAGTATATTCTGAAAAACAAAAGATATTTAGATATTATTGTTATATTATTTATTGAGTGAGAGTATGGTAAAGTTTATAATAGCTGAGCAGCTTGTTGGAAAAGAGATTATAACTAGCGATGGGTTCCTATTAGGTAGCTTTGTAGATGCAGAATTTAATGAGAATACTGGAAAATTAGAAAAGATTATAGTTGATCCTGCAGAAAACGAGCTAACAAAAAAGCTTACATTAAAAGACGGCAAACTTGAAATACCATATAATGGGGTATTAGCAGTAAATGATTTCATTATAGTTGATAGAAAGGCTCTTTCTTAATTTTGGTGATTTTTATTCTTGTTGGAGGTGGGGATGAAGCAGGTAGAGGTTCAGTTATAGGTCCATTAGTAGTTGGTTTTGTTGTATTAACTCCTTCTCAGGCGCGTATCTTAAAGAAACTTGGAGTAAAAGATTCTAAGCAACTAAGCAGAGAAAAGAGAAACTTTTTATACAAAAAAATAAAGAGCATAGCAGAAGAAGTTAAGAGCTATAAGATAAGCGCGAAAGAGATCAATGAGGCAATGTCAAATAGCATTTCATTAAATGATTTAGAAGCGATTTACTTTGCTAGGTTAATAAGTAATTTAAAATCTGAACCAAACATAATTTATTTAGACTCTCCAGAGTTTATAGAAGAAAAATTCTCATCAAAGGTATTAAGTTACCTAGACAAGGATCTTAAAATAGTATCTAGACATAAGGCAGATGAAAATTTTGTAGCAGTATCAAGTGCTAGCATAATAGCAAAAGTAGAAAGAGATAGATTCATTTCATACTTAAAAAAGAAGTTTAATATAGATATAGGCTCTGGTTATCCATCAGATAATATTACTATAGGGGCATTAAGAAACGAATTAAATAGGCATATGCTTAAAGATTATATAAGATCACATTGGTATACAATTAATAGAATAAGGCAATATACACTAAATCGCTATTCCTCTGAGTAATAAGGTGCTAGATAATAAGTTATCTCTGCATCTCCTATATTATAATATATTTTTATAGGCTCTTCCTTACCTTTTAGATAGATTGATATAAATGAATTGCTTGGACATGATTTTACCATGCTCTCTAGGAATTCTAGATTATAAGTTGCTTCTGCTACTTCTTTTGCTTCTAGTTTTCTTAGCACATTTCCATCTAGCTCGTGTATCTCTTCTAACTCGCCAGAATCGCCTTTTGCATTTATACTAAACTGATCTTTGCTAGCCTTAAAGCTTATATACTGTGATATCATACTGGCATCTTTTATTATATCTTTTAATGAATCACTAGATATTTCTATGTTAGCAGTAAACTCTACATTTGGCTCTTTTTCTATTGCTTTTGATTCTTCTAGTAAAGATAGCTTATACCTCCTCTTACTTGTCTTTCCTATAAATTCAAGCAGCATTTTGCTAGAGTCATTTTTCATTAATAGTGCTTCATTTTCTCTTGCTCTAGATAATATTTTGTATAAATTTTCAAGATTTATGCTTATATTCTCTTTTTCATCTACTTTATATTTAGAAAATGCCTTTGCAGGCATGAAGAAAGATACCATGCTTATATTGCTAGGATCCATTGCCCTTAGCCTAATACCTTCTTTTGTTATATTGAATGTACCTTCATCTATTAAGTTTACAATAGGTTCTATGCAATCCCTCCAGTATCTTGCATTGTCAATTTGTATCTCAAACATTTAATCACAATAATTTCTTTGAATAATAAACTATAAATTTCTTTGTTTTAAAATAAATTTTTATGGTAAGATTTAAAATTGATTATTTAAATTGGGCTGCAGAGATAGTAAAAGAAGATCCTATAGCAAGTGGCCTCTTTTTGATGACTTTAGCGAGTTTGGCAATAGAGGCAAAAAATGAAAAAGAAAGAAGGGAGTTAGAGAGATTAATGCAGAAGATTAGAAGAGCATGATTAAATGAGAAATCCAATATCTAGCATAAGATATTGGCTTATAAAAAATTCTAGGCTTTCTGATTTTGAAAAGAGAGTATTAATAGAAGTTTGTAATATAAAATTTGGAGAAAAGATTACATATAAGGAATTAGCAAGGAGAATAAAAAGAGAAGATGCATATAGGGCAGTAGGTAATGCGCTATCTAAAAACCCCTATCCTTTAATAATTCCATGCCATCGTATTGTCTCTTGTAATTCGATTGGCGGTTATAAACTTGGTAAGCACTTGAAGTCTCTTTTACTACTTTTTGAGAGTTATTTATCAAGACTGTTTGGTTTCTTATAATGAGTTTGCCCTTCTCTGTAAGCGCTAAACTACTCTTATTGTTTTTATCACCCATTAGTAATATACCAAGTTCCTTTAATCTTTTCAAAGAATACCATACGCTACTCTTTGGTAATGCATACTTTTCTGCTATATATTCTACGAATGCATTTGCAGAAGGCATTTCACCTAAGCCAAGCTCAAAGATAATTCTAATTAATTTTTCATTCAATCGAATTTTAGCAATACTAATACTATTTTCCCCCACCGCCATTGGAAACACCCAAAAATTTATTTATTTTTCAATGGACGGCAGGGGAGTTATTAAATCTTATAGTTGTATATCCCTTACCGTTATTTATAGCTAGGCCTAACTTTGGTGAACAATTAGCGACATGCCATATTCTTAATTGGCCTAGCTGCATACAAACACTAATTTCTAAATTAACTTATATTAAAAAGATTTAAAAAGCTTTTCTTCAAATTCGTATTTTAATCTTAGATGAACTTTTGCCATATTCAATCCTTTTTATTTCATCATCTATGGCAGATTTTGCTTGGTATATAAAATCAGGATCTATATTCAAATAATTGAGATCACGTGTTCTTAGATAATTTGCTATATTGCTAAAGCCCTTTTTCTCTGCTATGCCAATTGCATCTTCGCCAAATGCGTTTTTGTGATTTATATCTGCTCCGTTCTCATTTAAATACCAAACAGAATGTTCACTTCCTACTTTTGCAGCATAGATTAATGCAGTATTTTTATTATTGTCTTCAGCATTCACATTCGCGTTGGCATATTTTAATAAAAATATTACCATATTAAAGGAACCGGAATAAATTGCTACCATTAACGCTGTAGGGCCATCTGGGTTTGTTGTATCTTTTGCATTAGGATCAGCTCCTTTGTCTATAGCTTCAATTGCTTTTTTTAAATTACCTTCTTTTACTGCTTCTATTAATTTTTTATTCCAATACTCTTGAGAATGCAAATGCATAAATTGTATTATCAATTCAATTTAATATTTAAATAATCTTTCTTTCATTTTGTGGTTTTAGCTAAAGCTCACTTCCCATAAAAGAAAAATAACGAAAAAGATTTTAATTTAATTTAGTAATTTAAATTAGAGGCGCAGTGCTATGGGAATTTTACAATTATTTAAGAAGAATTCTAACTCTGATAATAGCAAGCCACTATTAATAAGTGTGTCAATGATACCTTATGTCTTAAAAGCAAATGAGAGAAGCAGTTCAACAGTGAATGTAAAGATAAAGAATTTGTTAAATGAACCTGCATTAATATCATTGCGTTTAGAAGTGCCAAAGCCATTGAGTGTAGATTACACAGGACTAATAAAAGAAAAAGAGGTTAAGCTTGGTTTATTAAATCCAAAAGAGGAAAAAGAAGCCAATATAGATATATTTAGTAATACTGGCACTGATGAGGGGGAATATACAATAAAATTAGTAGTATTTAAGCATTATAAAGACTATACTTTTGTAGAAAATCAATTGTCTACTTCCTTTATTGCAAGGGTTGTTTCTCATTAACCCCTATATTATTTGCACTAACATTGTTTGCATTATTTAATTCGTTCATTACTTCATAGATTCTTTCTGCTATTCTTCTACCCTTATCTGTTAGTAATATCCTCTTAATCTTTCCATGTCTTTCTATACTTACTATTCCTTGTCTTTCAAATTCCTTTATAATACGTGTTGTATGTACATATGTTACTTTGCTTATATCAGATAAATTAGAGAGATACCACTCTTTACCCTGATCAGTTAATGTAATAAGCACAGATACCTGTTTTTTATTCAATAATAGCATAAAGATAAATCTATTTTAAAGCTTTAAATTTCTTCTCTTTTTTGTATAGTAATGGCATTCAAGTAATTCTATTTTCCCAAGCTTTACTAATCTCTTTACGCTATTCATATAATTTTTTTTAACCTTTAATACATAGCCATATCTACCTGTGGTTATATATAATTCTTCTACATCTATTTTCTTTATTTCTTTTAGCGCTTTGTTTAGACCCATGTTTTTGGGTTCTATTAGGATAAGATTTTCCTTCGATTCTTCCAAAGTCCGTTCCAATCCATACACCTAGATGAGGGGGTATTGGGTTGGGAAGGAGAGAATCCGTTTACTCTTCTATGAGTCTCCAGCAATTCTCTCCTTCTTTTATTACCTTTATATGTGGTGTTGTGGTGGGGTTATTATAATTAGCATTAAGTTCTCTAAATCCTAAAAATACGAGAAGATCATTTATTATATCTTCTATTTTGTTCATTAAATGCTCATTACTATTGCTTTCTGCTGAGTCCATGAATATATTTCTTAATACTTTTATTTAAAAAGGCTCGTAATTTTATAAACTATATCTTTAACATTTCTTTTTAGCATTATAAACCATAAAATAAGAATAAAATTTACATATTTTGGTTAAGAGGAGACTCTAGGCTTCTTAAGTGATGATTATAAATTGAGGTGATCTATCCGCAGGTTCCCCTACGGATACCTTGTTATGGCTTAGCCCTCC
>JAGDXY010000009.1 GCA_023256495.1 Microcaldota archaeon | reverse complement strand
GACCCCGGTTCAAATCCGGGCAGCCCCACTTGGTGCATGGGGATATATATAAGACTAAAAAAAGTTGTGATTTTCGATTAAATAAATATTAATTTAAGGATATTAATTATTAGGATCTGTTTTTAGTTCTTTGTACAATCTCAATAGGCTTTTTACAATTTTGACCTTAGAATTTAGCTGTTTACCATTCTTTATATTTGTTTTAATCATGTACAATGCCTGTTGTGATATTCCATTATCCCTGACATCCTTAGGAATTGCAATTATTTACCAAAGTTTAAGTTACCCCATTTTAGTCTAAATAAAGGCTATTAATGAGGTTGTTAATCTCTCCTTCATACTTTTCTATCTCCTTTTTAATCTCTATCTTATAATCTGTTTCCTTACCAGTCAACTTATCTAATTTTTCATACAATGAGATGAGGTTATTGGCTAAAGTTGTGAATTTCAAATTATCTATTTCTGTTTGAATATTTTTTGAAATTTGTGTAATATTATTACCAAGTTGTGCAATCAGATAATTGTTTGCTATATTCTTGTTTATGTTGTTTTGAGCGTTTTGTGGTGTTGTTTTACCTATAGAGTTTTTAATTAAAGCGGCGTTACGCATTTGATATGCTAAGTTTAATTTATGTACATCAGAAGTCATATTATTTACAAGCTTATTTCTCTCTTTGGCTAAATCTCTTTTGGCTTCATTTACTACACGAAAGCCTGGAGCAATAGGTAATAATCTACTTGTTTTAGGTTCATTAAACAAAATCGCTCTGTTAGAGGCGCTTTTTGTATGCTTATATAATGTATTTGTTAAATCATTTACTATCTGTACAGCATCATCTGTATCTAATGCATTTAATAATGTATTGGTAATTGTTTTGTGTAGTGCACTACCTTCTTTTTCACCTACACCCTTTACTAACTCTGCTGCTGCTTTGCTTGCTGTATCAGCGTCTATTGTTTTTGAATTTCTTATAATATTTATTGCGTTTGTCTTTGCTTTCATAAGAGGATTGCCCCTTACTTTCTCTTCAATTGTTGGTACGAATTTAGGAATTTTAGATCTAACGTTTTTAGGAGATAGTGGACCCAAATTTCTCAGGTTCTTTGATGCAATTTGCTTGCCTCCCCTTCCGGTTACGCTTCCTATAGGAACAGCTCTTCTCTTTAAAGAACCAGCAAAGCCAAAACCAAATAAAGTAGCAAATGTAAACAAATTAAATATACTATAGCCTCTGCTTAAACCGGCAGCAGCTGCAATTAGTATTATAATTATTATTAATGGTATAAATGCAGTTGCAAAACCTATAGAAAGAATGATCAACATTTAATAATATTTAATCATTTTCAGATATTTAAGCCTTTCCTATTAATCGTTAAAATAATTAATATTAAAAGTATAATAACCAAACCTACTGTCACTACATTGTCAAAAGAAATTAATATACTATAACTACCTATATTTATGCTTGCTTCTGTCTGATTTGGCGCCCATGAAAAGTTATATGCTGAAAAACTAGTATATATAGGTGCATTTGGATCAGCAGAATATGAAAGTGGTGGTTGGTTAACTGTAACAGGTTCTGGATAAGGCGCACCCCAATATCTAACAATAATATAATGCAAACCATTTCCACAGGCTTGGAACGAATCGCTAAATTTGCCATTTATCACTGGAATAACGCCTATTAAACCTAATTGTGTCGTGTATATGCCGGTGCCATTGGAATAGAGAGGAACACAATATTCATACGTTGATGTTTCAATTCTAGGGGTACTTTGATATTGATAATATATAAAGTTCCCATTAATTGTTTGAACTGGATCTTTAAATATATTGCAATTTGGTGTTTGTGGCGTATAAAATGAATTAGATGGCATAGGACAAGATTCATATGTTGTATATTCTATATAATTACCTGTATTTATAACATTAGGAGATGGTTCTTCAAAAGGATTTGATATGGAGCAGTTATATGAAAATGAATTTGCAGCAAATGCACATTGCACGTCATGGGAATAGATTGCGCCCAACGGATCAATCGAATTAAGATACTTAACTGGCGCATTATAGTTAATATCAGCATCATAGTAGAGATATATTAGACCATTATCCATTGGTCTACCCATTTGATTGAAGACTTTTCCATTAACATTGATTGTACTCTCATTTGGATTTGTTTTGCTTACTATAACATTTGCGGTTAGATTTATTAGAGTAGTATTTGCTATATCTGCATCAATCGGTACGTATATTGTGTTATTAAATATGTCCTTCAAAGCAATTATAATCCTATGATAACCATAAAATCCTGGTTTGGTAGAAAAATTAAGTGCAGGGTTATTATAAGAGAACTTAACAACATCATATAAATATGTTATATTTAAATTTTGGGTAAACCCAGTTATTTGATTAGAAAATTTAACATTAATTATATTACCACTTACTGCTAATTCAGGCATACCAAATGACTTAAGTCCTACAGGCCCTTGTAATTGATTTGGAGCAGGGTTTGCACTGTAGAAGATAGGTATAAATTTATCGTTATTAGATTCATAACCATATGCGCTTGCATAGAATGGATATGCCTGAGATAAAACAGCACCAATCTCCTGATGATTAGTATATCTAGATAGTGTATCATTTATGTATAAGCCATAAAATAGTTCATCACCCCTCAGTGTATAATTAAAAGTTGGTAATATAGATTCATTACTCCATAATGTTGGTATATATAGATAACTTTTTATCAAATTATATAAGTATATAGGTTCGCTATTTATACTAGCTGATATAGAATCAGATTTAAGATTTACTATTTGATATGTATATACTACTTTACTATCAGTACCTGAAGGATAACTATATGTACATGCAAGATTGCTTTGAATATATTCTATATCGTTTCCACTCAACGGTACTTGTGGCGGATTAAAACCTATTATAGATTTAACTGGATTACCTTTTTGTACATCTTTATATGTATAACCTAATTCATACATATATGGATAGATTACATTTAATTCAGTTTCAGATAAAATTGATATTGGACCTGGCGGTAATAGTGTACTAGTCTGTTCATTAATAATGGTGTTAGATAAATAGTTATTTGGATTTTGAGTACACAGGCCTGAGCTTATAAGCTGATTTGCGCAAGTTTGTATTTCTGGCATAGCTGATTGAGCAGCAGATGAGAAAGGATTAGAAATGTAAGCACCACCAAGATTGACCATTTGTGGTAGGCCTATAGTTTCTAGATAAGATACCGGACTAGGAAACACATAAAATGTTATACCCGCAAAATCATGCTCAGTAAAATTAATTGGGCCTGTAACAAAATTTTTATTACTACAAGAAGGACTCAGAGAACCAATGCAACTAAATTGCAAGCCACTACTCATATTTGTATAGTTATAAACCTTTAGTGATAACAATCCACTTTCTGCCAAAAAATTCAATGTACCATTATAAGAATAGGATATACCTATATTACCCAAATCACCAATTGGGGGGCCAACAGCATAGTATGGAACTCCATTTTGCATATTTATATTGTTTACATCTGCAGAACCACTACTAGTAGATAAAGATATTATAAAGCCATATGGTGGATAAGCAGTAAGATTATTATTAAGAAATGGCATTATACCTTTGTTATTATATTCCTGCTGTGGTACACATTTATAACCATTAAATATTCTTCCACCTCTAGTGGTTATATACTCGGCTTCTGCAACACATTGATAAGGATTATTATATGTCTCACAGATATTGTTTGCTTGCTGAATACTGTTTATATTTGACATAGATGGTGTTTTACAATTAAATGTTGTTACTAAATCATTGAAATGGAAACCATTTATTGGTACCTCTGTATAATTGCCATTAAATATACGCAGAACTAAAGCAGTATTGCCCAAAAAAGACCATTTATCTAATACATAAAGCAATCCGTTTCTATCAAATATATAAATTGGCTCGTGGTTTGCAGGTTTATCCAAATTGGTCAAAGTAGTAGTTGATAACTTTAATCCAAATAAATTACCAACCTTATTTGTAAAATTAGTAATGTTAAGAACGCCATTTATAGAATTGAAGCCATAGCTATAGCTATTTATATTTATACCATAAGTTAGATTTATTGTACCTATTATATTTGCATCATATACACCAAAGTTTGGATCTATAGTATTTGTTGGCTCAAAGCCATAAATATAACCATTATTATTTGGCACATATAAAACCTGGCCATTTGGAGAAGCAGCTATTGGATTTATCATTTGTGAGCCATGACCAAGAAGATTAATCTTGCCAACTTGATTCAGTATATAAAGATTATAGTTTGGGTATGAATTTAGTTTATTAATTATTAAAAATGCTAAGTAATTACTACTAAAACCTGTTAATCTTACCAACAAGATAACGTCTCCTATAGAATCTGTAGTTAATCCAAGTACTTTGCTAAATTGATATGAACATGCATAACTACTACCATAATTGCATGCGTTTTGAAGTTCACTATTTACTTCTTGATTTATATTTATTGAATTAACTAAATAAGTATTATTATGATCTAATAAAACGTCTTGGGCCCATTGTGATAACCATCCATTATCAAACTCGTCTCTTGCTGTTTTGTTCAGCGATTTTGGAACTAGTAAAGTAGGCGATGATTCGCTTATAGAATTTATATTTACATTTGGTGGATACAGTCCTTTTGGATATACCCTAAGTACATTTAAATAATAATTTAATTCACCATTATTAAATGTTGAATTTACTACAAATATATAATCGCTAGAATTTGCAGTTATGAATGTTGCATTTGTTATCGCAAACCCTTTATAATTTTTTGATGCTACATCCTGTAGAGTTATATAATGTGTGCTGTTCTGGAATAAATCCTGAACAAAGCCTTTTGCTTCACCAGACAAAGAGCTATATAAAGTATTGGCATTGTTGAACAAAGCAGAAGTAAAGTTATTCTCTACATTATTAAATAGAAGATAAGAGGATATGTTTATAGGATATGGCGCAAAGAAATTGCCTGGTAAGTAATAACTCCACGGGGTATAGGTACCATAAGAGAGTGACATTGGTGCTGCAATGCCAGATAAGCCATAAAAGTTTGGAACATCTATTTCTGTATTTATGTTGCCATATGTTATTATTGGTGTATTAAATGTTGTTGTTTGAAATTTATCTGAATATGGATCATAATAAGTTAGAGTGTTGTATGGAACTGAAACGTTTTCCAATGCCTGCCAAATAACATTACCAGTAAATGTATAGGTATAGATACAATTATATGTTACAGTAAAGGTAATGCAATTATAAGGTGGTGGTATTGGGGGGCCTTTTGGTACTGGTTGAGGTACGCAATTAGTATCATAGCTAGGTGAAGATTCGCATGATCCAGTACTTATAATACTTGGCAATTGCGTATTTGTTGGTATCATTTTACAAAAATCTTTTTGATTATTCTGATAGAAATTGCCGTCTTGCTGCAAAGATACTTGGCTTATATAATTGCCAGATGAACCAAAATCATTAAAATATGGTATTGGGGCTGCCCAGGCCCATACTAAATATTGCTGCATGCCTGGTGGCATTTGAAAAATATAGCTAGAATTTGATATATATGCAGGTACATAATTATTTATGTTTTGTACTGCAAACCCATAAATCTTTGTAGATGAGGCACTTGACTCAGAGCCAAAACCGCTTAATGAGAATGAAGGAAACGTCATAGTCGCTGGCGCTGTAGCGTGCCAATATATGTATGACCTTACCTTTACTTTGTTATTAATTTCTATATTTCCATTTGATTCAAATAGACAAGAAGAGCCCCCAATCTGACTTGAAGGATTTGGAACAAAGTAATAATCGCTACCTATTGAACCCAAATAGGGATAAGGACATGTAATTGCGTTTGGTGCATTTGCTTTATTCGTATTATTTAAGAAATTAACTAAATCGCCAGGGTTATTAAACTTAATATATTCAGGATTATTGCTATATGAATAACTACTACTATATAAGCTGCTATATTCACCGTTTATTTCTAATGAACATGATCCAGGATTATTTAAGCTAAAAAAACTAGGACAATTAACTATTGTTGTAGTAATATAATAGTTTTGTTGAGGTTGAGAAAAGACGATATTATTAATAAATAGATTAAATAAGGCAAATAATACTAAAAATGCAATATTGCGCCTTTTCATAATATATAAATTATATTATAATTCCTATTTAAATTTATTTACTAAACTCTTTGTATATCTTTAAATATAACTTCTCTATGCCCTCTACTTTGTATCTTTCTATTATTTTATCTCTAATCTTCTTATAATGCATTGCCAAAGCGCTATAATCTATTGAATCAAGATCATTGCTATTACTTATTTCTATGCAATACCTTCTAAGTTCATTTGGTATATTTGTAGAGTCTAGTATTACTACAGGTATTCCTAAAGATAAAGATTCTATTACTACTAATGACAATCCTTCCCGCTCAGAAGTTAAGAATAATGCTAAAGAAGTTATTATATTGCTTATAAGCTCTTTTTCACTAATATTTGATACAATCTTTACTCTACCTTCTAGCTTATAGTCTTTTATCATTTTATTTAGCTTATCTTTTAATGGGCCATCTCCTACTATAAGAAGATTTAATTTTGAATCTTTTATCATCTCTATGGCCTTGTCTACTCTTTTATGCTCAACAAGTCTAGAGATTAAGATTAGCCTATTCTCTTTCTTAACATGTAAAGTATTAAATCTATCAAGCTCTTTCTTACTAATCGCACAAGGTTTTACATAAATCTCTTTTCTTACTTTGAATATAGAGATTAGTCTCTTTTTTGTTTCAATAGAATTTGTTATAATGGCATTGCCCATTTTTGTAACAAGAAGCTCTGCTAAATAGCCAAATATACCAATACTTTTTCTATAAGAAAGCCAATATTTAAAGTCCCAAACCTCATGCCATGTTATTATTAATGGAATATGCCTTATTTTTGTATACAAAAATATAGGTATAAGATGGATAAAAGGAAAAGAATCAGTATCAATCATGTCTAACTTATATTTAAATAGTTCATTAAATAAGAGAAAAGAGAAGATTATAGGAAATAATATAGATCTTTTACCATTCTTTTTATACATGTATTTATGTAAGTCACTGCTACCTAGTACATGGTATTTTATTCCATCTTCAGTAAACTCCTTGCCAGGTAAGCCTTCTCTATACATGATAAAAAAGTGTAGCTCTATGCCATTATTAACTAATTCTTTTCCTATTAAATAACGTCGCTTTTCTATACCACCATTAAACCAAGGGTATGCGCTTTCATAAATAAATCCAAGTCTCATTTTATCAACTGTCTTAATTCATTGGGGTCAATATTTAATCTATAATCCTTCATAATATCTTCAATAATATTTTTACTTGCTTTATACTTTTCTATAAGCTCTTTCAATTCATCTCCTTTTATTCTATGAAGCTTGAAATTCTTAATTATATTGTCTACATCTTCTTTGCTCATTGGCATTTTATCTATAATATATTCTAATGCTCTTCTAGTAATCTCTTCTTTTGAGTATAAGTCAAATAAGTAAATTAATGTATCCATTGGCATATCCTCTATGCTTTTTTTATCTCTATTTAGCTCATTTTCCTTATTAGTTAATAATATTGCTAATTCATTTGGCTTTATTTTTGTAGAATTCCTAAGCTCTAAATAAAGAGGAAGTAATCTAGACCAAAGGAGTTGTTCAGCTATTTGATCATTCATTATTTCACTTTTAATTTTTGCTATTAATTCATCTATATCTATATATTCAATATCTATATCCTTAGCGCTTATTGGCGCAACATCGGTCTCTGGATACATTCTAGAACCTCCTGGAAGTGGCCTCATAAACCTAGTAATAAATAGCTCATTATCTGCTGCTCTAGTCTCTTTTGGCACTTCATTGAATGCTAACTCTATTCTATACTTTGCCAATTCTATAGCTCTTTCTGCTTTTTCCTTTGGTGCAACAACTAATAAGAAAGAATCGTTTTCATTTAAATGCATTTTTTCCCTTATTTTATTTATTTCTTCATTTGAAAAACCATAAGATGATAGATCTTCATCGCTATGTATTATACCATTAACGCCAGCTATCTTAGCATATGCACTTACATCTGTACCAAAACGTATTTTTCCTATATCAAAACCTAAAATGCCTTTAAAGTTTATGAGCTTTAGCGCTAAAACAACACCCTTATTTTCTATACCTTTTTTTATTATCTTTGAGTTAGTATTTATTAATAGATCAGTTATATCAAACACTTTGTCTATTCTAGCATTTCTTTCTTTTAGCAATTTCATTATAGAAATTAACGCCAATTGCCTAGATACTTCGTTTTCTATTATTTTATCCATTTTTGCAACTTCTTGAAAACCTTTTATTTCAACTCTTGCTCCATTGCTTATAGAAACATTAACATCTTGTCTTATAGAACCTATACCTCTTTGAGCTACACCAAGCAATCTTAGTATTAAACCAATCTTAAGTGCAGCTTCTTTGGCTTCTTGCGGGTTTAAGAGAACTGGAGCAGTATCTATCTCAACTAATGGTATACCAAGCCTACTTGGATCATATATTATATAGCCATCGCCTTTCTCTACTATACCGCTTGCCTCCTCTTCTAAGTATATACCATCAATCGTTACTTTTTTTCCATTTATTATTATATAGCCATTATAGCCAATTAGCATTGTTCTTTGAAATCCTGTTGGATCGCTGCCATCAACAACTTCTTTTCTCATAACCCAAATTTCATCAGGTATTTTTGCATGCAAAGCCTTTGCTACCTTTAAAGCAAATCTTAATGCCTCAGTATTAATCTCATGAGGTGGCTCCTCATCTATATCTACAAGACATGTAGAATTTCTATATATGTTATATATGAATTTGTTCTTTTTCTCTGCTTCAAATCTTGTAGCAAAATCCAATTTACCTAGCTCTCCTGCTACAGGCTTCAAAAACCTAGATACATTGCCTATCTCATCGCCTTTATCTTGTATTGCATTACAAGAACAAAAAAGCTTTTCAGCAGTAGCTAATCTTTGATGTATTTCAAGGCCACATTTAAAACCTAATTCTTTATATTCCATATAATCACCAATCAAACTCGCTTCTATCTGTGATCTCACCTACTATATTTTTGTTTAAAAGAGCTTTGGCATTCTCAGTATTATAATTACCTAACAGGAAACCTAGCTTAACATATGCTACCTCTGGTAGCATATCTTCACAATAAGTAACGCCAGTTTCTGATATGAGCCTAAGATTTCTATAAACCTTGGAATGAACTCTACCATAAAGACATTGTGAGGTCACGCAAACTATTAAGCCATTGTTGATTGCATTCTTTATATGCGGGATCCAAGAATAAGAATTATTGCTAGGAGATACAGCCACATGACCCAAACCGGAGCCTGCTATTACTATGCCTTTGTAACCTTTTTCTACATAATAATCTATAATTGATGGATCCATATTTGGATGGAAATAAATTAATGCAATGTTTGGTTCAAATTTTTCAAATAGCTTCATTTCACTATTGTCAATCTTTCTATATCTGCTTTTGTATTCTATGTTGCCTTTTGAATCTACAAGGGCTATTGGTCTATTATTAATAGGTTTAAACGCATCCCTCCTAGATGTATGCATCTTCCTCACTTTTGTTCCTCTTATAAAATTACATTTCTCATCAGAACTTGTTGCATGCATACAAATTCCAACTTCGCCAATATCGCTATTTGCAGCTATGTATAAGGAACCTATTAAATTAAGGAATGCATCGCTAGATGGCCTATCACCACTTCTTTGAGCTCCAGTTATTACAACAGGTCCTTTTGGATTTTGAATTAAAAAGCTCAATGCTGCTGAAGTAAAATGCATTGTATCAGTGCCATGTGTTATTACTATACCTCTAGCACCACTATCAAAAGCCTCTTTAACTGCTTTAGCGATTTTTAGCCATTCTTTATATGTCATATCCTCGCTTGCTATATTCATTAGATCTATAATATTGAGATTTGCTATATTGCTTATCTCTGGTATTTCATAAAGTAATTCTTCAGGCTTAGTAAGCATATAAACACCACCAGTTAAGTAATCTATTCTACTCTGTATTGTACCCCCTGTACCTATTAATGTAACCTTTGGTAGATCTTTTGATTCTTTAATTTCTGCTTTAGGAAAAGAAAAAGTGCTATGGATATTGCTTATTTTCTCAATTTTAATATCTTTTGCATAGGCTATGCCTATGTTATAGCCATTCTCTAGCTTTATTAATATTGTGTTTTTATCACCAATATCTGGTCTTGGAAGCAAAGTTCCTATAAATTCATCATTATTCTTCTCTATTCTTATTTTATCCCCTATTTCTATTTTGTTTTTCTTTAACAAATCTTCTATATCATTGCTATACATAATATAACTTACAATGAAAAAATTAATAATAAAAATAGGGTTAGAAAATTTTATATATTTAAATATATTAAGTAGTTTGATTATAGATGGATGAGCCAGATTTTCTAGACTTAGCTGTATTAATTAAGCTAGAAAATGGTACTACCTTAGAAAAATTGAGCGGAATAACTAATTCTAGTATTTTTGATGCATCTAATATAGCAGGTAGTTTAAAGCAAAAAAATCTAATTGATTTCACTACTTATTTTCCTGGACCTAATACAATAATAGTGACACAAAATGGAAAGGATTTTATTGATGAAGCAAACAAAAAGGCACAAGAGCAATTAGATAGTTTAGACAATGAGATATTAAGAAACTTATTAAATGGAAAAAGATCATATAGAGATATAAATGATTCATTAAATATAAGGCCAAGAGATTTGGCTACACATTTATTTAAATTAATACAACAAGGCTATTTGGTATATGAGCTAAGAAGTGGAAATGCATACTTACTACTAACAGATAAAGGTTTTAATTTAGCAAAGACTGAAGAAAGCAAAAAGGAAACAAAAGTATTAGAAGAAAAAGTAAATGAAGAATTAAAAGAGCTAAAAGAAGAAACTACCAAAAAAGAAAATAACTCAATAAATGAGATTGTAAATGATATAAAAATAAGTAATAAAAAGCAAAGAAATGGACTCATTATAACTTTAGCAATGTTAATTGTCTTATTAATAGTACTAATTATGATCTATATAGGTGCATAAATATGCTAATGGATTTCATGAAAGCAAAGGACTTGCTTAAGAAATATGATATAAAAGTAGTTGATAGTATATATGTCAATTCAGCAGAAGAGGCAATAAGATTCAGTGATGGTGATGCAATAGTACTTAAGCTAA
Organism: Microcaldota archaeon; assembly: GCA_023256495.1. Classification (GTDB taxonomy): domain Archaea; phylum Micrarchaeota; class Micrarchaeia; order Micrarchaeales; family CABMGC01; genus JAGDXY01. The sequence goes on along the minus strand of JAGDXY010000009.1, from coordinate 14,787 downwards.
TATCAGAAAAAGCAATACATAAATCAAAAGCTGGCTTAGTAAAACTAAATTTAAAACATGAAGATGAAATTAAAAGTGCTTATGAAGAATTGAAAAAAAGAGGAACAAGACTAAGCCCATACAAAATACTTGCACAGAGAATGGTAAATGAGGGTATAGAGATTATAGTTGGTGGAAAAGAGGATAATGAATTTGGAAAAGTAATAATGATAGGTATGGGGGGAATATATGTAGAGGCATATAAAGATGTATCAATGAGATTAGTGCCAATAAACTCAGCTGATGCAATAGATATGATAAATGAGATAAAGGCAAAAGATATTATAACATTCAATGGTGAGGCTGAGCCAATACTAGTAAATCTACTTATGAAGTTCTCTAAATTGTTAAATGAACATAAAGAAATAAAGGAGATGGATATTAATCCTATAAAGATAAATAAAGACTCATATAATGCTATAGATCTTAGGTTCATAATATGAAGACAAATAAAATTAATTTGGACGCAATGCTAAAGCCTAAAAGTGTAGCGATAATAGGAGCATCAAGAGAGCCTAATAAAGTAGGCCATGTAATATTACAAAACTACTTGAACGCAGGCTATTCCGGCAAATTATACGCAATAAACAAAAATGCAACATCAAATATACTTGGTGTAAGAACATATCAAAGCATACTAAAGATAAAAGAGGCTATAGATCTAGCAGTAATTGCTGTGCCTGCACAAGCAGTACCAAGTGTACTAGAAGAATGTGGTAAAGCAAAGGTAAAGAGTGCTATAGTAATAACAAGCGGTTTTGCTGAGATAGGAAATGTAGAATTACAAGACAAGATTGTTGAGATAGCAAATAAATATAATATTGCGGTTCTAGGCCCTAATTGCTTAGGTGTTGTAGAGCCAAGATCAAGAATTGATACGTTATTTCTACCTACTTATAAACTAAGCCATTATAAAGTAGGAAATGTAAGTTTTATATCGCAAAGCGGCGCAATAGGAAGTACTATACTAGATATAATATCTGATGAGGGTTTTGGATTGTCAAAATTTATCTCTTATGGAAATGCTGCTGTGCTAGATGAAGTTGATCTATTACATTACTTAATGAATGATCAAGAGACCAGAGTAGTTGTAGCTTATCTAGAAGGTATAAAGAGGGGAAAGGAATTTGTAAAGGTTGCAAAAGAGATTGGTATGAAAAAACCAGTAATAGTAATAAAAGCAGGTAGAACTTCTGCTGGAAGTGAGGCAGCTCATTCACATACTGCATCTATAGCAGGAAATTATGAAGTTGAAGAGTCTATATTTAAACAAAGTGGTTTTATAGTAGCACACGATATTAGTGAATTATTAGATTATGCAAAGATCTTTGATACATCACCTGAACCAAAAGGCAATAAGGTATTTATAGTAACAAATGGTGGTGGTGCGGGTGTATTAACAACTGATGCAATAGCAAGTACGAAAAATCTAAGTATGGCACAACTTAGTAAAAACACACAAGAAAAATTGAGAGAAGTGATGCCAGATATTGTTAATATAAGAAATCCTTTAGATGTTGGTGGAGATGCTGATTACAAAAGGTATGATGATGCATTACAAATATTAGCTAAAGAGAATAGCATAGATATTTATATAATAATAGTATTATTCCAAACACCAGGTGCAGATTCTAAAGTGGTAGAATCAATAATAAAATTTAAAGAGCAAGTTGATAAACCAGTAATAGGTATAACTATTGGTAGTGAATTTACCCAAGCACATAAAAAAATGATGGAAAGTGCGGGAATACCTGTATATGAATCACCTAAAGCAGCAGCAATGTCTATATCTGCTTTAGTATGGTATTACAATTATAAAAAAGAAAGGATGAATCTAATTAAGTCTTAATTTTTCAAATAATTCTTCTATTGCCTCTTCCTTCTTATCATTTTCTAATATATCTAATAGTTCAATTGGTGAAATATTAAAATCTTTAAATTCTTCCATTTTTGATACATATTCTAAGAATATAGATTGTTGTAGATCTCTTATAGTAATACCTTCTATATTACCTTCCCTTATACCACTCAAAGCATTATTAACCTCTTCTCCTTCCTTGTCTATCTCTATTATTGCATTTTCTAAATTGCTATACCTCTTTTCTAATTCACTTAAAGATAGATTTGTTTTACTTTTTCCTTTTAGAATAAATTTAAATATTGGCTTAGATTTATCATCTTTCTCATTTATTTTTTTATCTATTTCATTAAATATTTCTTCTATATCTTTATTCTCTACATTCAATTCAATAAAATAAAACTTTCTTGAATTTATATAGATATAGCTATATGTTTTTGTCTCAGTATCAAATACATAAAATCCTTTTTGCTCTTGCTCTTTTTCCTTAAGTTGAGTTAATACAGTGCTACCAGGTATAAGCAATTTTTTACCATTTAGATCATATTCCAATCTATTATGTATATGTCCATCTATATAAAGATCAAATCCTTTTGGAAGTTCGTCCATTTTTATAAAATTTTCATTGAATGGAAGAAGTTCATAAACTGACTGATGAAAAAAGAATATGTTAAATAAGCCTTCTTTTGGTTTTGGATCTATTTTTTTAACTACATCTCTAAATCTTTCATCAGATATGCCACCAATACCAAATATTGCTACTTTTTCATTACCCTTTTCTATTATAACCCTTGCTTCTCTAGCATTTATAAGCAAACCAGCTAGTGCTAATAAATCAACAGGATCTTCAACACCTTCTGACCTTCTTTCATGTGTACCTGGTATGGCAATTATCGGTTTATCTGTAAACTTTGTTCCTCTACCTTCTATTTCTATTGCTCTTGCTCCAAAATCCTTACTTGCTATATCCCTAAACAATCTAAGCCCTTCAGCTATTACATCTGGTTTGGGATTTCTAGAATCAAATATATCCCCTGGTATTAAAAGTGCATCTGCTATACTAGAAGCCTTTTCTAATGCCTCTTTGGCTTGATTAAATGCATCTTCTCTAAAACGTTCATATCCTAGATGAAAATCTGATAATATAGCAATCTTCATCAATAATTGTAGTTCTTAAAATAATAAAAATGTAACCTATTAGCAAGAAGATTTAAAAATAAGGTTAAATGAATTTTTTCATTATGGAAAAAGAATCAAATATCGATATTCTCAAAAACCCTGAAAAGGCTAAGAGAGTTGTTATAATAAATGGGAAAAAGGCAACAGAGCTAACAAAAGTACTAATAGATACAATAAATAAAGGTGATAATGACAAAGTACAAAATATTATAGAAAATATACTTGATTACTTAGAAAAATATAATGATATATCCTTAGTTTATACGCCCGGTCTAGATTTATCACCAATAAAACTAATGATCGAATCAGATTTGTTAAATGATAAGAATAAAATAAGGCTTTATAAAATAATAAAGGAAAATGCAAATGATAATAAAATAAAGATGTATGATATTCCTCTCTATTATATGATAAGATTCGGTGGCAACGAATTTCATGAATACATAAAGAATGATATTATAAAAAGATTAAAAAATAATGAGGATATAGAAGAAATTGAAGATGAATTACTATATGAGTTAGTATTAAATTCAGATCAAAAAATAGTAATAAGTCTAATAAATGAAATAAAAAAAATAAATGAAAATTATATAAGTGGACAAAAGATAAGAGGTATATTAAGAGAATATTTCTCAATAATAGGAGAAGGGGACTTTTATGATTTTATAAGCAGTTTTATGCCAAAGATTAGTGTAAAGGAAAGGAAAGAACTTAAGAGGATCATTAAGGATCTATACAGAAACTATATGCATAATAGGGTCTTTGATAATTCTAATGATGCACTAGCAGATATTGCTATAAGAATAATAAGAAATGAATTCAATTACAATGTAAATCCAATTTTGGAAGCAATTTTGAATGAATTAAAATTAAATAAAAATAATGAGAGAAAAATTATTGATGAATTTAAAAATGCAAATATTGATGAAAAAACAGATATAGCAAAGGCTTTGTTCTTTGCGTTTGTAAATAAAAATAGCAGACCCATGCTAAATAAACTATTAGATATTAATCAAGATATAAGATACAAAATTAAGAATTTTGCTACATTAGAAATGCTAAGAGAAATTTTACTAATAAATGATGAAGAAGAGATAAAAGCATTTTCCAGCAATAATATGCGAGAAATATACAAAAAGATAATAAACAACTTGTGTGATAAATGTGATCCTAACATTCTAGAAAAATTAAATGACAAAACTTTAGAGGTATTGACAAATTATTATATATCTTACATTAGACATGTTCGCTTATTCTATGATACAAGGCCAATAAGTTTATTATCAAAATTAATTGAAGTATATAACAAAGAAGGTAGCAATGGTATAAAGGAAATAAAAAGTAAAGTTGTTAATGTAAGTAGAATAGAAAATTTGGAGATAAAGGAATATGTATATTTAAGCTATGATAAAAATATAGAGATAAAAGTAGATTATGATTTAATTAAAAGTAAATTAGCTCATATAAAAGATAATTTACAAGAAAAGGTAAACAATTCATTAAGTCTTCTGGGATTTAAAAATATGAATGAACTAAGACGCAGTCTAAAAAACGATAAAGAGTATTATATAAAAAACAAGAGCAAAATAGATGAATTGTTTACTTATGATAGAATGCTTTATTTTATTTTTGTTTTAGAAAACAATTACTTTAACGAAATAGAGAACGCTCTAAAAGAGAATAATTTTAATGAATTCTATTCAGTAATAGACAAAATAAAAAGAAAAGACATAGATAATATATACCTATATTTAATAAATGCAATTGATGATTTAATAAAACAGACAAAGGATAATGAATTAAAAAATGAACTTAAAAAATTGCAAAATAAAATAAATAGCTTAGATAGGATAAATATAAAAGAAGTTCATGCAAGACTTGGCTTTGATATAAATGATGTAATACTATTTGGCAATTATGGTTCAAATGGAATAGGAAATTGCCAACACAGCCTAAGCCTAGGATATAACTATGGTATAATGAATTTCTTCTTAAGCCCATATGAACTAATAGTAGTTTTTAAAGATAGTAATAATAATATATTGGGGTTTGCACAGATGCATGTATTCAAAGTAGGTAATAAGTTAAGAGATAGTGAAAGATTATCAATTATAGTAGAAAACAAAGCGTATACAAATATACCCGCTATAGAAAAGCAGTTAGCAGAAATGAATAAAAAATTTGGAAAAGAGATTGGCAAATATTTAAATATGCCTGTATACATTCCAGATAAAAATGGCAATCCTTCTATGGTTACAGTACCAGAATTTTATGTAGATACCTATATTGATTTCTTGGGTAGGAGCGTTACAGATAGCATTGTAGCAGAAACTAGATTAAAGAGAATAAATTAATTTTCAATAGTAAGCTTTGGAATAAGCATCTCTTCGCTGCTTAAGCCACCATGTGAACCTTTTAAATTAATATAAAACTGCGGTGTTTCATTATAATAAAACTCAAAATTATCCAAAGCTATTAATGTATAATTTCCAAACCTATACCTAAATCTATCATTCACCTTTTTTATATAGATGCCATCATCTATTAATTCATCAGATCTAAAGAGAAGCGCTTTACCACTTATTTTTTTCATAATTTCATTTTCAAATGCTTTGTAATGATTTTCTAATACTTCAAAAAACATAACTCTATGTGTACCCCAAGGTCTATAAAATAAATGTTTCATAAAAGATGAATCGATTTTAAAATTGACTATTTTCTTTTTATTAAATGAGACTTGGCCATGATCTGATGTTATTATTATTCTATAGCCATTATCAATGCTTGGCTCAATAATATTTTCAAAAAGATAAGACAAAAACATAGATAATAACTTTTCTCCATATTGCTCTTGTGAGTATTTGTGACCAACCTCATCTGAATAATCATAATACACATAAATCAAATCTTTCTCATTTTTTAATACATAATTTTTGATTTTTAAAACTAAATCAAAAAAATCAATATATGGTTCCATATCTACATTTTTAAATGATACCACATCAAAATTGTTCTTGTATTTCTTGTATAAATTTTCATCTTGTAGATAAACAAATTTTCTTTTGCTAAATTTTTCAATTATAAAATTTCTTGGTGCTACTTGCAATTCATTTGCCAAACCAGCTACTTCACCCCAAGGATAAGCATATATATTCAATTGGCCTCCCTCTTCTCTAAATGGCATATTATCTCCCACTATACCATGCTCACCTATATAGAGACCACTTTCAAGCGATGGAATAACACAGGGAGTATAAGAAGGAAATATGGTTGTTATCTTTTCTAGTTTTATATATTTATAGAACTTTTCAAAATTTTTAAATGAAAGGATCTTTTTCATTTTATTAAATCCAAATCCATCAAGTAATAGCAAAATTGTTTTATTCTTCTTATCTTTTGCTATTCTTCTAAATAATTCAACATTATTATATTTTTCAGAAGGCCAATAAAGGCCATTCTTTATTATTTCTTCTTTTGCCATTAAATCACTAACTAAATATCGCTACTAACTCTTTTGGTGTTTTATTAAATATTGGTTTTGGTCTATCTTTTAAGCTTATTTTAATTTTATTGCTTATATCTTTTAATAATGTATTAACATCAACTATTCTTTCATTGCTAATATCTATGCCTAACATCTTAAGCCCTTCTTCGCTCTTTTTTGGTATAAACGGCCAAAGAAGAACAAATAAGTAATATAGTATGACAATGCTTGTATTTAATATAATCCCCTTTTCTTCACCATTCTTTTTCCAAGGCTCAGATGAACTTAGATATTCATTACCAAATTCTGCCAAACCAATAGCATCTCTTAAACCATCTTTTATCTTTATTGAATCCATATCACTAATGTACTTATTTATATAGTTTGATATACCTTCTAATATTTTGTTATCAAACTTCTTTAGGTCTATTTTCTCATTATATGCTATATTTAAAACTCTATTTATTAGATTTCCTATATTATCATTTAGATTCTTATCTATAGCATCTATAAGAACCTGCTTATCTAATGATGTATCACCATTTTCAGGTATTATATATGCTAATAGGAACCTCCAATAATCAGCATCCATATATTTTAGAGCTTCTTCTAGATCTATTCCAATATGCTGTGACTTAGAGATTTTTTTATTATTAAAAAGAAGATACTCCATTGCTTTTATTCTGTTTGGAAGTATAAACCCTAAATTCGAACCTTTCAATAATGAAGGAAACATAAGAGTATGAAATTCTATATTGTCTTTGCCAAAAAATTGTATAAGTTCGTTATTTTGATCTTTCCAATATTTTTCCCAATCTTTTGTATAATCTCTAGTTATTCCTATATATCCTATTAATGCATCAAACCATACATAAAAAACTAAATCTTCAAAACCTTGTTTATTTACTGAAAAGCCCCACTTCATGTGTCTTGTTATATCTCTTGGCCTTAATCCTTCTTTTATATAACTTAGAGCTTTATTCACTGCATTTTTTGTCCACAACGAATCGTGATCTTTTATATATGATTCAAGCCAGCTTGAAAATTTATCTAATGCAATAGCAAGATTCTTCACTCTTTTAAAAGAAATGTCGCTCTTGCCACAGATCTTGCATTTTGGATTAATCAGTTGTGTTGGGTCTAGAAGCCTGCCACAGTTTTCACATTGGTCACCTCTTGCGTGTTCGTAGCCACAGTAAGGGCAAGTTCCTTCTATTAACTTATCAACCAAAAACCTATTATCAACATTACAAAAAGGCACTATCGACTCTGTCTCAACAATATAATTATTTTTATCTAGTGCTTCAAAGATCTCATATACAGTTAATTTATTTGCCTCGCAATGTGTTTTGCCATAATAAGTAAAGCTACAATTATACCTTTCAAATAAAGATTTAATTTTATTATGCATCTGCTCAGCTAATTGATCAGGTGGCATATTTCTTTTTATTGCTTCTAGCTCCATAGGCGTGCCATGCTCATCTGATCCGCAAATAAATATTGCATCTTCTCCTTTTATCTTATTATATTTGTAAAAAATGTCTGCTGGTAAAATGCTACCAACAAAATTTCCAACGTGCGGAGTAGAATAAGAGTAAGGAAGTGCAGCTGTTATTACTTTATACATATAAAATATCACCTTTAATGGGCCTGGAGAGATTTGAACTCTCGACCTACGGCTTTCCTAATAATTTATATAAGACCGCCGCTCTAACCAGGCTGAGCTACAGGCCCACAATAATTTAATTTACATTGATAAAATATTAAAAGTTTTATTTTAAGAAATGTTTTATTAAACTTTTAACCATTTATATCATTATGCAAACAAATGCACAGCTCTCAAAAAACCTTTATGAAAATAAGTTATTTATTGAAAAATATTATAATGCACAAAAAGTAGACAAATTTCACAAATTTGAAGAAAAGCCTGCAATACATAGATTATTAAAAGACTTGAGAGGAAAAGCTGTCTTATGTGTTGGATGTGGCAATGGAGACGAGTGCGCATATATTAAAAGAAGAGGAGCAAAACGTGTTATAGGAATTGATATATCAAAAAGCATGATAGAACTTGCTAAGGAGAAACATAAGAACATAGAATTTCATGTAATGTCAGCAAATAAATTGTATTTTAAAGATAAAGAATTCGATATTGTCTATTCTGATCTTGTTTTACATTATATAAAAAATATTGAAGAACCTGTAAAAGAAGTATTTAGAGTCTTAAAACCTGGTGGGAAATTTATATTTTCAGTTATGCATCCATTATACACTGCATTTGAGAGAAAAGAAAAAAGAAATAAGAAAGAGGTTTTGTTTGGGTATATAAAAATAAAAAACAGATATAAAATAATTGGAGATTATTTTTCTAATAGAATAAGAAAAACTAAATGGTTTAATTATGTATTAAGAGAATATAGGAGAACTTTCTCAGATCTGATAACGCCTTTGATTAATGCAGGTTTTATTATAGAAAAGGTAGTTGAACCAAGACCATTAAGAAAATTAAAAGCAATAGATCCACAACTCTATAAAAAGCTATCAAAAATACCAGAAGCAATAATAATAGTTTGTAGAAAGGATAGTTATAAATAGGGCAATAACAAATATAATAAATATGGATTTAGGAGAAGGAATTAGAAATGCAATAAATAAAATAACAAAGAAGAATATAATAGATCAAAAAGCAATAGAAGAGTATAAAAAAGATCTACAAAAAGCACTTATAAGTGCTGATGTAAATATAGATCTCGTATTTGAAATAACAAATAGAATAGAAGAACGTCTTAAGAAAGAAGAAGTACCTAGTGGGATTAGTGAGAAAGATTATATAATAAATGTTACTTATGAAGAATTAGTTAGATTAATGGGTAGTTCATATCAACCCGAATTAAAACCAAAAAGAATATTGCTGCTAGGCTTATATGGTTCTGGAAAAACAACAACGGCAGCTAAACTGGCCAAATTCTATCAAGATAGAGGCTTAAGTGCGGGTTTAATTTGTTGTGATGTATCAAGGCCTGCAGCTTACGAACAGTTAGAAAAATTGGCAAATGATGCAAATGTTGCTTTTTTTGGAATAAAAAATGAAAAGAATGTTAGAAATATAATAAAAAATGGTTTAGAAAAGCTAAAAGATAGAAAGATAATAATATGTGATTCAAGTGGAAGAAATGCATTAGATAATGAACTTATAAATGAACTAAAAGAGATAAATGATGAATTTAAACCAGATGAAAAAATACTTGTGCTTAGCGCAGACATAGGCCAGGTAGCTGGCAAACAAGCAGAAGAATTTAATAAGGCAATAAGTATTAATGGGGTAATAGTAACAAAATTGGATGGATCTGGAAAAGGTGGCGGTGCATTAAGCGCTTTAAATACAACTAAAGCAAAAATTATGTTTATAGGAACTGGAGAAAAAATAGGGGATATAGAACCATATGACTCAAAAAAATACATAAGTAGATTGCTTGCTATACCTGATTTGTCTGCATTAATAGACAATATAAAAAAGGTATTAGAAGAAGAAAAGATTAATGAAGAAAATATAGATATCGAGAAACTCGATTTTGATACGTTTTATAAAGAATTAAAAGCAATGAATAAAATGGGGCCTATGAAGCAAATTTTATCTATGATGGGTCTAGCTGATGTACCTAAAGAAGTAATATCACAAGGCGAGGAGAAGCTCAAAAAATATAAAGTAATAATAGATTCTATGACTAAAGAAGAGAGGAAAAATCCAAACTTATTAAAAGACCAAAATAGAATTAAAAGGATAGCAAAAGGCAGCGGAGTTACAGAAACAGAAATTAAAGAGATGATAAAAGAGTTCAACAAACTTAAGAAATATATGTCAATACTAAAAGACAAAAAAGCGCTCAAAAAATATTTAATAAAATAAAAACAAAAACTTATTTTATAGTTCTATCAATTCCTACGCTTTCTTCTTCTTTGCCATATTCAATTCCCCATACAATACAAAAATAGTTAAGTTTTTAAATTATAATAAAAGATTTCTTTTATTTATATAAAAATAATTCAAAAAGAATAAATTAATTTCTAAACTAATAGTTATTGATGAGATTTAAATATTGGGAATTTGAAGATGAGCCATTAAAAGAAAAATTAAAAAACCCTAGCATAAAAGAGATTGCAAGTGTGTTTTTTGGAAATGAAACAAAAGCATATAGATTTGCAAGAGCAATGAACCTTGTAAAAGAGAAGAAAAGACTTCAATTAAAAGATTGCCCTAAAGATCTACCATTATCTACATGGAAAAGATATTTAGATTATGGTGTTAGAATAGGTTTATTAAAACATGAGGATAACGCTTATGAATTTAGTGAAAGATTTTTAAGAGCCTTTAATAATTTTACAAGATATATAAAGGCTTGGATAGAAAGTAGGAATGTAGAGGATCTAACTCTGCTTTTCCCAAATGCAAAAAAAGAAAAACAAACAAAAAGAGGAGGCAAGAAATCAAGTGAAGTAAGTAATGTTTAATGGATTTTGTGAAGAAATTGGTGTTTTGCTTAGCCTTATATCACCTATTGCTATATAGTCATTTTTATTTATTAAAGAACCTACTACATTCGCCACAACTTTTATTCTAACTTTTTGACAAAGGAATGGGACAAGATTTAATGATTCATTAACAAATTCTGTTGGAGCTGCAGAAGGATTTAAACCACTATAAGTATTGAAATGAGCAATCAATACAGGCGTATTGTTTTCAAGTATTTCTATATAAAGATTGTTATTTTGTGGTGATATCAATTGAAAATTGAGATACGGCTCTGTAACTAGAAATGGCTGGGATGTTATATTACCTGGTGATAATGCAAGGCCGCCTCTATAAGTAGTAGCAAAGTATGTGCCGTTATAATTTGACCATGGTTGGCTATAATATAAATTGTTTTCATTTGCATAAGTAATATTAAGCGGAGCATTGCCAAAGCCAGTACCATTCAATACCCAATATTGATACGTGCCAGTTGAAAAGTTACCGTTAGGTATATAAACTACATTGCTTTTTGATAAACAAGATAAAGATATTATTGTTGTAGTAGAGTTCGTTGTATTCATAAGTTTATTAGTAATAGTGGTTGTAGCTTTGCTGTTATTTATGGTTGTTGTAGTAGAATTAATAGTAGTAGTTGGATATATCTTTTTAAATACATTTTGATTTACATAATATGTATATACTGCGATTAGCGCTAATACAACGAGTATTACAATATATGCTAAAGCTCCTTTATGCATAATTTATTTAAATCTAAAAACAAATAAATACTTTATCATAAGTATGAAATGGTGATAGATTGGGGAGCATACCTAGAAAATGGAAGAAAAAAGGTAGGATGAGATGGAAATGGTTAAAGAAAAGGAGAAGAAGAATGAGAAGAGCACAAAAGAGAAGAGTAGGTGAGCTATGATTAGGCTAAAGTTCTAATCATATACCTGCCTCTTTTTTCTATTTCTTGCATTCTTTCTATTATATCCCTATTTTTATTTTTATCATAATATTCTAAAAATATAGAGAATAGCTCTTTGCTTATAGATCTCTTCATTAATAATAAATCATATGCCTTTTCTTCTATATTATTAGTAATTTGTGATAATCCAAAATCTATTATAAATAACTTTCCTTTGCTGTATATAAGATTTGCAGGAGTATAATCCCCATGCGCTATATTAATCTCATGTAGCTTATCCAAATAAGAACCTGCATATCCTATCAATTCATTAGTTATTTCAATATCTCTTAAAATATTGCCATCTATATATTCCATATAAATAGAAAACCTAGATACAGCAATTAGTCTTGGGGCAGGAATATTATTCTTGTTTATTAAATAAAGTACTTTTGCTTCTCTTTTTGTTCTTTGAGCTCTTAGAATAGAATCTAAAGGCTCTACTCTATATTCCTTCTTTTTTCTTTCCTTTATTATTAATTTTCTACCAAACATCTCTTCTAGATAGATATATGCCTCTGCCCCCTTGCCTATTAGCATATAATCGCATCCTCTATTCTATACCTTTGCTTTATACTGCATTCCTCTACATTCTTTGATATGCCACATTTAAGCAGCTTCTCACCAACATAGGCAATCATAGCACCATTATCTGCATTGTATTCATCAGGTGCATAACCGAACTTTATGTTGTTTTCTTTTGCTATTTTGCTTAGCATCTCTTTAAGTCTTTTACTTTGAGCTACACCCCCACAAACACATAGCTCTTTTGTATTAGTCAATAATAAGGCTCTTTCGGTAGCCTCGCAAACCATAGAAAAAGCAGTTTCTTGCAATGAGAAGCAAATATCTTCTAATGGTACCTTTCCTATTAATTTTTTTGAATAAGTTAATAATCCAGTAAATGCAAAGTCCATACCTTTTACAGTATATGGCATTTCAATAAATTTGCCTTTTTCAGCCAATTTAGCAACAGTAGAGCCCCAAGCCGGAACTAATTTTGCTTCTCTTGCAAAATTATCAAATAAATTACCTATACCTATATCTAGAGTTTCTCCAATTACCCTATATCTATTTTCAAATTTTTTTATTATTTGCGAATTGCCACCACTTACATATAAAGCAATTGGGTCATTTAAATTACCAAAATGTTTTGCTATTTCTATATGACCCATAGCATGATTTACAGGTACTATGGGAACTTTTAATTCCTTTGCAAGAGTCTTTGCTACAAGCTCTCCAACTTGTAAAGATGGACCCATCCCAGGACCCATTGTATATGAAATACCATCAATATCTCTTATTTTTATATTTGCCTTTTCTAATGCTCTCTTTATAACTTTACTAAAATTTTTTATATGAAACATTGCAACTTTGGAAGGAATCATTCCTTTATCTTTTATTGGATACATTTCTTTTTCATTTGCTAATATTTTTGAATCACTTACTATACCTACTCCAAACGTATGAGCACTGCTTTCTATACCTATTACTAACATAATTAGTCACTTAACATAAACTCATCTAATCTAGGTAGTAATCTTTCTCTTTCTTTATTTATTTTATGCAAAAATTCTATTACCTTCTTTGCTAAATCTTCTTTGTGCTCTTTAGCTAATATGGTGCCTTTTCTCTCTGCTTCAAAGATCTCATTTAGTTTCATATCATCTTCTTCAAAGAAGAACTTATAATATTGACATACGCTACACTTTTCTGGATCACCACCATATTTTCTTTGTAGCTCTGCAGTCGGTTGTTGGCCAGTAAATGCATTACTTATCTTTTTATAAACAATCTCATCGCTATCTTTTAAATAAATAGTATCCTCTGGTTTACTAGATGACATTTTTTGAGAACCACTTAATCCTGGCATAAATTTGCTATGTAGAATGGCTGGTTTATAATAACCAAGTTTTTCTATAACGTCTCTTGCTATTCTAAAATGAACGTCTTGGTCAACACCAAGGGGTATTAAACAAGGTATATTTTTACCTTCTTCTGCTGATTTTATGAATGCAGGCACTGCTTGTAAACTTGTATAGAATATAAGACCTATATTTGTGCTATTATCAAAACCAAAAGCGTCTTTTATTGTTGAAAAGGTTATATGCTTTGCTACTCTGATTGCATGTTTATATAAATGATGTATATACTCGCTTGTTATGAATATTTTTGTCTTTTTTGGATCAAATCCAAGTGCTACTATATAAGAAGCATCTTCAATTGCTAATTTATGAGTAACTTCAAAATCTATACCCCTAGCAAAATATTTTTCTTCATCAGGTATCTCTATCAATACTTCTGCATCAAATTTCTTTTGTAACCATTGTGTTAATACAAAAGGTATTAAGTGACCTATTGTCATTGAGCCAGATGGTGCTATGCCTGTATATAAATAAAATTTTTCACCTTTCTCATATTTATCTAGTAACCAATCTAGGTCTCTATGAGCAAAGAAAATATTTCTTCTTATTAGAAAATGAAGTTCGCCACCTGCTAATCGCTTTATTCTTTCTTTTAATTCATTATCCAACTCTCTTATGCCAAATTCCTTAATTAATCTATTATAATCAACTTTACCTTCAACTTCATATGGGGTTACATCCATAAATAATTATTACATTATAAAATTTTAAATACCTTAGAACAAATCAAGTAAGTTTAATGTTCATTGCACACTTCCAAAAACTATAACTTAGCGTCATACCTTTTTGTGGATCTGTACAAATATCAACCCAATATATAGG
>JAGDXY010000025.1 GCA_023256495.1 Microcaldota archaeon | reverse complement strand
TGCTTGCCGCCTATTGGGGTTATTCAGAAATAGTCAAATATCTAATAGAACATGGAGTTGATATTAATGCAAAAGACAAAGATGGTAGAAATGCACTTATGCTTGCTGCCCAGGAAGGATATATAGAAGTAGTCGAATATTTGGTAGAGCAAGGAGCTGATATTAACGCAAAAGATAAAGATGGCAAGAGTGTAATAGATTATGTAAAAGATTATGCAGTAAAAAGAGGGGATAAAAAGAAACAGTATGAAATCATATTGGAACTTCTAGAGTCTTATTCTGAAGTCAAAGAAAACAAGAAAAATGATAAAATAAGAATATGAATAAAGACAAATAAAGCAATCAAGAAAAATTTAAAAAGGAGTTTGTTTAAAGATTAAGATAAGTAAATTGCTTATAAAGAATTAGATATTTTTAAATCATAGACAAAAAACGAATATGGCATATATTTAAAAAGACTGAAAAGAAAAAAGTTAATTATGAACTTTAAAGAATTTATAGAACAATATAGAAATAAGGTATATAGCACAATATGCTCTTATGTAAAAGAAGAGAGCGATGCAGATAAGATTATGCGTGATTATATAGATAGGCAAGGAAGTTATAGAAGACCTGGATTAGTAATGCTCTCTGGTCTTTTATTTGGTGCAAGTGAAGATGAGCTGTTGTTGCCTGCTGCTGCTGAGCAACTTTCAGAAGATTGGATCTTAATGCAAGATGATGTAGAGGATGATTCAGAACTAAGGAGGGGCAAACCAGCAGCACAAAAGCTATATGGTTGGGTACATGCATTCAATGCAAGCAACATAGGACATATGGCTATGTGGCGTATGCTAAAGGATTATATGTATAAATATGGCGATGAAAAAGGTTCTAGATTATTCGAAAAGTTCTATGATATGCTAAAGTATACAGTAGATGGACAGCATATAGAAAATAATTTTATACACTATACAAAAAATTTATCTAAAGTAGATGAGAACTTTTATTATAGAATAGCTGATAGCAAAACATGCTATTATACTGTTTATGGCCCTATGCAAATAGGTGCTATTGTAGCAAATCAAAAAGATGATATGCTAGAGATACTAAAAGAGATAGGAAAACCAGCTGGCATAGCATTCCAAATAGTTGACGATATATTGGATATGACAGCAGATGAAAAGAAATTTGGAAAAAAGAGATATGGTGATCTATATGAAGGAAAAGTTACATTAATTATATTGCATACATATAATATGGCAAACGATGAAGAAAAAAGAAGAATAGAAGAGATTTATAGAAAAGAGAGAAGAGATAAAACAGAAGATGAGATAAATTTCTTAATAGAGATGATAGAAAAGTATCATGGTTTGGATTATGCAAAAGAAAAAGCAAATGAATTTGGAAAACAAGCTACAGAAATGATAGAAAAGTATAATCCTATTTTACCAAATAATGAATATAAACCAATAATGCTATCAGCACTAGAAGAATTATATGTAAGAGATAAGTGAGATTGATTATGGATTATGACTTAGTTGTCGTTGGTGGTGGGCCAGCGGGTATAGGTACTGCTTTTACTGGAGCAAAGCTTGGATTAAAAGTAGCAATTATAGAAAGATTCAATATGCTTGGCGGCAATTGGACCAATGGATATGTATTATCTATATTGGGTGTATATACCTATTCAGGAAATACTAAGATTGTTGGTGGTATAGTAGATGAGATAATAGAAAGACTAAAAGAAATAAATGGAACAAAAGGCAAAATAGGTAATTTTGTACCTTTTAGACCAGACGAAATGAAGTTAATTCTAGATACAATGGCAAAAGAACTAAATATAGATGTTTATTTTAGCTCATTAGTTAAGAATGTAGTTGTAAAGAATAATAGAATAGAAAAGATAATAATAAGTAAAAAAGGCAGAACAAAAAGTATAAAAGCAAAGGTGTTTGTTGATTCTTCTGGAGATGCAGATCTAGCTTATATCTCAACAAAGCAAGCAATGATTGGAAAGGAAGATACTCATGAACATCAAGAAGCCACTCTACCTTTTAGGATAGGCGGAATAAATGAAAAAGAAGTAATAGACTTTGCAAAGAAAAATAATGATTTAGTAAATGTGGTATTAGATGATAATGGCAATTTAAGTAGAATAAAGATATTGCCGAAATTAGTAGAAAAATATAAAGAAGAGCAAATTCTATACCTACCATTAGCTAATCAAGAATTCTTATTTAATACAGGTAGAGAAGGGGAATTTGTTTGTAATGCAACACATGTTATAATAAATGATTTCACAGATGGAAAAGAAATAGCTAATGCGATAATAGATGCAAGAAAGCAAATAATATCTTCTTTAAACTTTCTTAAAAAAGAGGTTCCTGGCTTTGAAAATTCTTATCTAATAGATTCTGCCCCTTTTATAGGAATTAGAGAAACAAGAAGAGCTATTGGAGAATATGTACTGACAAAAGATGATGTATTAAATAATAGAAGATTTGATGATGTCATAGCGAGATGCGGTCATCCAATAGAAGTACATGATAAGAAAAAAGGGGTTTATTACATTTATTTAAATGGTGGCAACGATTCTTGGTATGAGATACCATATAGAGCTATAGTAGTAAAAGGTATAGATAATCTATTTGCAGTTGGTAGATGTATTAGCGCGGAGTTTGAGGCACAGGCTAGTGCAAGAGTTTCAGGCACTGCCATTGCAATGGGTGAAGCAGCTGCAACAGCAGCTTACTTAATGATTAAGAAAAACGTAAAAGCAAAAGAAGTAGATATAAAAGAATTACAAGAAATGCTAAAAAATCAAGGTGCCATTATCTAGTTTTCTTTCTTTTATTGCTAGACTCATTGCTTGTTTTTAATGTTGGTGCTAGAATTACTGCTATTAATTCTATGATTAATACTATTATTATTGCTGAAGCAATTGTAGATTGACTACTAAATAATGGACCGATTAAGACAGGTATTATTGCTACACCTAAATTAGTCATAACACTATACATTGAAGTGCTAAACCCTGCCTTTGCTGGATCATCTACATAAGCAGTCGTTGAAGTTAATGCCATTGACCAAAATGCATTTCCAAAGAAGCCAAAGAAGAAATAACCTAATGCTATTAGTGCAACTAAGTTCGTATATGCTAAGCTAAATGACATAACTACTATGCTAATGAATGCTAGAATAGAAGTAACTATTAAACCTAGTTTAAGAGCTTTCTTAGCTTCAAATATTGGTGGTAAAAGCATAGCACCTATTGCAGAGCCTAAAAATGCAAGACCACCAAATAAGCCAGCATAAGTTAATGCAGATGCCTCGCTAAAATTGTTTAATTTTAATACAGTAGAAGCAATACCACCAAACATTACAGACATAGAAGCTATTGCTAATCCAATATACCAATTCTTAATCATACCAATCTTAAATGTGCCTTTTAATGATTTTCCTTTATAGTATGTAGGATAATCTTTAACAACATACATAATCCATAATGCTGCTATAATAGAAAGCAAGACAAGAAGCCAAGAAATACCACTTAAGCCAATTGCATTATATAGTGCAGGTGCAAAGAAGGCACCTAAAGCCATACCAAAGAACAATATACCAACACTTATACCTACTACAGTATGTGATCTTTCTTTAAATAATGATTCTGATATACTTCCAACAGGTGCCATTGCCAAAGGATATGCTATAGCGCCAATTAAAACCATTACAAAATAAAGTATATAATCAGAAGCAAGAGCTCTTCCAATAAAACCAATTACTGCTAATATAGCTGCTATGTATAAAACTGCTTTAACAGTAAATCTTGCAGATAACCAACCCGCTAGCAATCCAAAAATTACCATAGTATAGCCATATAATGATATGAGAAGCAATATTTGATCTATATTAGCATTTAATGTTTTACTTAATGCGGGTACTAAAGGTGCTAAGACAAACCAACCGAAGCCTATTACCAATAATAAAAACCAATATGGATATAATTCAGACCATGAATTTTTAGGCATAGCTATCAAGTTTATATTAAAACCAATACTTTTTTAAAGCTTACAAAGGTTTTGATGAAAATTAAATTGGTAAATTTTAAAGCAAAGTCCAAAAAAGAAAAGGTATAAATATAAGAAAAACATAATTAATTATTAATGAATGATATACCAGATAAGGTTGCAAATACCTTTGAAAATCTAAAAAAGATATTTCCTTTTCCTATAACAATGAAGAAGATAAATAATGAATTCTTTGTTTATATTGAATTTGGAGTTACAAGTGATCTAGAGAAAAGAAAAGTAAAGTATATTACTATAGAAATTGGCAA
>JAGDXY010000022.1 GCA_023256495.1 Microcaldota archaeon | reverse complement strand
GCGCTTTGAAGCTTGATTTTCATTGTTTTTAATTTAGGAAATCAAATTTTTAAACATTTTTATTTTTTAACTTCTTAATTTTTAATTAAAGCTCCATTGTAATGGTCAATGATGCTTGGTCTGGGCCCAGAAATATCAGTTCGAATCTTGGAGTTAATATGATTTTATGTGCATATTGCTTGATGTAATGCTTGTTAAGCTTGCTCGTTGGCTTCGCATGCTTGGTATTAGTGCCGAGTTAGCTCCTTTTGAAGATGATAAGAAAATATTGGATTATATAAAAAACAAGGATTGCATTTTAATAACTAAAGATGTTGCATTAGCAAGGAGTGCAAAGAGAAATGGAAATGAAGTGTTGCTTATAGAAAGCGATGATATAAAGGAAGAGTTAAGATACGTAATAAATATGCTCAATTTGAAAGTAAACCCTAACAATATGATATGCCCATTATGCAATAATAAACTGGAAAGAATAAGCAAAAAAGAATTGAAAGGAATAATAAGCAACAATATAATAAGAAGGCATAGAGAATTTTTTATATGTAAAAAATGCAAAAAGATTTATTGGAAAGGATCACATTGGAAAATAATAAAAAGAGTTGCAAAAGAGATTAGATAAGAGTTTCATCTATTGCATTTACTTCATTAACTCCTTTTATATTTCTTATCTGCTCTTCTATTCTAGTACTAGTTCCTTCTTCATCTTTGCTTACAAATAATGCCTTTATCACTTTTATTCCAAAACCTATATCTTCTATTCTTATATCTTTTGCTCCTATTTTGCTTATTTCATTCTTAACTTCTTCCTCTTTTCCAGGCTCTACCATTATTTTAAAAGTTATAGCAACATTTCCCATTTAAGGTCCCTCAAAACCACAATTTTTGCAAACATATTTAACATTATTCTTTCTGCAATCACTACATCTTGTTATCTCTTCTTTTCCACAGCTAGGGCATTTAAAGCTAACATAATCAAAACTTAATCTACCACAGCTTGTGCAGACTTTACCAGGTAGCATGATAATCAATTATAAAATTTAGTTAGGAAAGATATATAAAAATTGGGCATGTGGTGTAACTTGGATAGCATGACAGCTTGCGGAGCTGTTGGTTGTGGGTTCAAATCCCACCATGCCCGTTTTAAAATAAAGCAAAGAAATAAATAGTTTTATATATGAAATAAAGATATAAACTTATTATTAAAGATGAGATTGATGAAGATTAATATAAAAGAAGCTAATGATCAATTTATAGAGTTTGAGCTTAGCGATGCAAACTATGAATTTGCTAATGCATTGAGAAGAATAATAATGACAAGTATTCCAATCTTTGCTATAGATACAGTAACCTTTTATGAGAATTCAAGTCCTATGTTTGATGAATATATAGCACATAGGATAGGATTAATTCCAATAAAGACGCCAAAGAATGCAAAAGAAGGAGAAGAGATATTGTTTCATCTAGAAGCAGAGGGACCAAAGACTGTTTATTC
Source organism: Microcaldota archaeon (assembly GCA_023256495.1). Lineage (GTDB taxonomy): Archaea > Micrarchaeota > Micrarchaeia > Micrarchaeales > CABMGC01 > JAGDXY01. The sequence continues at coordinate 3,994 of JAGDXY010000022.1, read as the reverse complement.
TAGTGATTTAATAAGTACTGATCAAGAAGTAGTTGTAGCAAATCAAAAAATACCTATAATAAAATTAGGAGAGAACCAAAGGCTTAGATTAGATGGCAAGGCAATAATAGGCTATGCTAAAACACATGCAAAATTCCAAGCAGCATATGTAACATATAATGCGAAAGATGACAAGACATTTTCGTTTTATGTAGAGACATTTGGCCAAATGAAACCGAAAGATATTTTAGTTAAAGCCTTAGATATATTATATGATCAGGCAGCCGAGTTTGCAAAAGAATTAAAATGATGCAGGGGTGGCGGAGCCTGGTCAAACGCGCAGGATTGAGGATCAATGATCGAAATTCCTGTGGCTTTAGAGCCTGCGTGAGTTCAAATCTCACCCCCTGCATTTGGTGATAAATATGAAGAGAGTAATAGAGAAAGAAAATATAAGAAGATGGATAAGCATATTGAAAAAGAATAAAGAAAAGAATGGAAATGTAGAAAGATTGTTACAAGTAGTTGCATGGCCTAGAAGAAAAAGAGTAGCGATTAATTTAATGAAGATAAACAAATTGGTAAATGAAAATGACAATATAATAGTACCTGGCAAAGTGCTTGGATATGGAAATGTAGATAAGAAGTTTAAAGTAGCTGCTTTAGAATACTCTAGCTCTGCATTAGAAAAATTAAAAAAGGCTGGGTGTGAAACAATAGATATTGAAGAGATGCTAAAAAATAAAAATGCAAAAATAATAATGTGATTATTATGTTAATAATAGATGGAAAAGATAAGTTGCTTGGAAGGCTTGCTACACAAGTAGCAAAGCTTTTATTAAAAGGAGAGGAAGTAGCTATAATAAATGCTGAAGAGATTAAGATTAGTGGTCATAAAGAGGATCTTGTAGCAATGTATAAGCAAAGACTAGAGCTAAAAAACAAGGTAAATCCTGAACATTCACCTTATTGGTCTAGAAGGCCAGATCTTTTAGTAAAGAGAAGTATTAGAGGCATGTTGCCAAAACATGCAAAAGGAAGAGAAGCATATAAGAGATTAAAGGTTTATATAGGCATGCCAAAAGAACTAGAAGGGAAAGAGATTTATAACTTAAATACTAAAACATATGATAAGGTATTTGAGGATACAATTTCTATGAAAGAATTAGCTAAGGAATTGGGTTGGTCATATGAGTGAAAAGAAAACTAGGAGCAAAAAGAGCAAGGTTATAATTGCATTCTCTAGAAGAAAAGAAGCTAGGGCTAGAGCATATGCTACAATAGGAAATGGCAATATCTATATAAATGGCTATCCAATAGATCTAGTAAAGCCTTCTTATATAAAAGAACTAATCTTAGAACCTATTTATATAACTTCTCTTGCTAAGAACCTTATCTCTAGTTATGATATTAATATTAATGTAAAAGGTGGCGGATTTAGTGGTCAAGCACAAGCAGCTAGAAGTGCATTAGCAAAGGTATTAGTAAAAGCCTCTAATTCAGATCTTCTTAAGAAGCTCTATCTTGAGTATGATCGTTATTTGCTAGTAGATGATGTAAGACAAGTAGAGCCAAAGAAGTTCCTTGGACCAAAGGCTAGAGCTAGATTCCAAACCTCTTATAGGTGATTATCTATGATGATACCAGTTAGATGTTTCTCTTGTGGTCAAGTTGTTGCAGATAAATGGGATGAGTTTAGTCAAAGAGTAAAGAATGGTGAAGAACCAGGAAAAGTATTAGATGATCTTGGAGTTAAGAGATATTGTTGCAGAAGAATGTTATTAAGTCATGTAGATCTAATAGATTATATCATTTACTATGGAAGAAAATAACTTTAAATTAGTTTAGTGCTTAATAATAAATTTAGTGGGGTCGTCTGCTAGCCTGGTTAGGCTCTGCGCTTAGGGAGCGCAAGACCCGAGTTCAAAAGGTTCTGGAAATCTCGGCGACCCCATCTTGGTGATGAAATGGAAGAGAAAAAAGAAGATCTATTAATAAGCAATGAAGTTTATATGGAGTCTGGTATTCATATAGGAACAAGGATTAAAAGTAGTGGTATGAGTAGATTTATATTTAAGACAAGAGAAGATGGATTATATCTTCTTGATATAAATACTATTGATAAAAGGATAAGATACGCATCTAATTTATTATCTCAATTTGATCCAAAAGATGTATTAGTAACTGCCTCTAGAATCTATGCTATTGCTCCAGCAAAGAAGTTTGCTGAGATAGCAGGATTTAATATAATTACTGGTAGAATAGTACCTGGATTTATGACTAATCCTATGAGAAGTGATTTTATAGAGCCTAAGATAATATTGGTTAGTGATACAAGGAATGAAAAAGAGGCAGTAAAAGAGGCAGAGAAAACACATGTAGCAGTAATAGCTTTATCCGATACAGATAATATAATAAGAAGTGTAGATTTAGTAATACCATGCAATAACAAAGGAAGAAAGTCACTGGCATTAGTTTATTACTTACTTGCTAGAGAGTATCTAAAGGCTAGAGGTGCAATTAAGGTTAATGAAGAGTTTAAATATCAAATCTCTGATTTTGAGGCAAAGGTTGAGGCAACAGCACAAGAATAAATTAATTAAAGTTTTATTGTTTAAAGGAATATAATGAAAACGCAAGCGGCTATAGACTTTATGTTATCTTATGGAATAGCTCTTATTATAATTGCTATAGCCACTGCTGTTATAATAAAATTTGGTTTGAATAATCCTGCTTTTGAAGCACCTGAATGTGCATCTGCGCCTGGTTTTACATGTCAATCTTTTGTATTGAACACAAGTGGGGTATTGCAATTGATAATGTCCCAAAGTACTGGTGGACCAATAATAATAAATGGCGCTGCATGCTCTAGCAATATAAATTCTTCTTCTTTAGCACCTGCATATGGAAATGTCTATATTACTGGAAATTCAATTTTCTATCCAGCAGGCACTTCTATGCCAATAGGGCCTATTCAAACAAATACTTATTTTACAATAAAACTATATTGCTATAATCAAAATGGTATCGCAACAGGAACAAAAGGAAATGGCTTCATAGGTGTTGTATTTTTAAACTATACAATACCTGGCTATGGTATTGTTAAGACAATGGTAGTAAATCCTTTAGTAGTTAGGTATAGTTAATATGCTAATTGGTTACCATGTTTCTATAGCAAAATCAATAGACCTTGCATTTGATAGAGCAATAAAGCTAACTTGTAATACTTTTCAGTTATTTCTTATGAATCCTAGAAGCTGGCATGCAAAAGAGCTAGGCAAAGAAGAGATAATGAGATTTAGAAAGAAGAATAGAGTATTTAATATGCCTATCTTTGCTCATATGCCTTATCTACCAAATCTAGCATCATCAAACAAAGAAATTTATGAAAAATCAATTAGTGCATTGAATCTAAATATAGAAAGGGCTAAATTGCTAAATATAAAGAACCTTATTCTTCATCTAGGTAGTAGTGTAGGAAATGATAAGAAAGATGCAATAGAGAGAGTAATAAGCGCATTAAATAATATAGATAATAATGATATTTCTTTAATTCTAGAAAATGAGGCTGGCTTTAGAAATAGTATTGGCTCAGATATAGAATCTCTTATTTATATTTTAGATCGTTTAGAAGGCAAGAATAAAGGTATTTGCTTAGATACTTGTCATTTGTTTGCTAGTGGTTATGATATTAGAGATAAGAAAGTAGTTAAGAATATTATAGAGGAGACAAGCAATTTCTTAAAGGTTATTCATTTAAATGATGCAAAATATAATCTAGGCTCTGGTAAGGATAGGCATGAGAATATTGGCTATGGATATATAGGTATAGATGGATTTAAGAGCTTTTTATCTTTTGATGAGATTGTTTCTAAACCATTAATTCTAGAGACACCAATGGAAAGAAGTGGGGTAAAGGAATTAAATTTAGTAAGATCGATTGTAGCAATGGATAAGATTTAATAAATATCAATCCTTATTGCACAGCACCGAAGCTGTAGCTTGGCATCACGCC
>JAGDXY010000023.1 GCA_023256495.1 Microcaldota archaeon | reverse complement strand
TGTTTACTAAAATTTTTGTAAATCTAGATATAAACGATTTTGTCTGATGAGTACAATGCAGAAGAATATGTAATATAATACAAATTATTTATAATTTGTAATACAATACAAATCTTTTTAAATATGTAATGCTAAATTTAAAACATGGAAGCAAAAGATATTATTGATATATTAAATTCGTGGAATTTCTGGAATCATAGTCTTGATACAGGTATTGAAAGGCCTTATTACCCTAAGCGCATAATTGATCTAATAAATGAATCAGAAATTAGCATAGTAATAGAAACGGGTATAAGGAGAGCAGGAAAATCGTTCATCGCAAGACAAGTTGCTAGAACACTAATAGAAAGAGGTATTGCAAAAGAAGATATATTAATAATAAATCTAGAGGACGAGAGACTAGTAGAAAAGAAATATAGCCTATTGCTTGAAATGTATAGCAAATATAAAGAGCATTTCAATAAAAATGTAAAGCCAATCATAATATTGGATGAGGCTCAAGAGATCAACGGATGGGAAAGATTTGTAAGGGGTCTTACAGAAAAAGGAGAAGCCAAATTCATAATAACTGGGTCTTCCTCGAAACTGCTTGATTCAGAATATTCTACATTGCTATCTGGAAGACAAGTTGTAGTTTATATACATCCATTGAATTTTTCAGAGTACAAAAAGTTCACTAAAGGTAAAAAGAGCATAAGTGATTATATAGAAGAGGGTGGCTTCCCCGCTGTTGTATTGTCAAAGAGCAAGCAGGATATAATAAGAAGCTACTTTGATACTATAATACTAAAGGATGTTATAAGTAGGTTTAATATCCAAAATAATGATGAGCTCATCAGGCTAGCAAAGTTCTATATAACCAGCATAGGGTCAAGAATAACATTCAACAGCGTATCTAAGTTTTTGAAATTACCAGTAAAGACAGTTTACAATTTTTCAACATATTTAGAAAAGGCATACCTCTTATTTTTTGTAAAGAGATTTTCATTTTCCATAAAAGCACAAGATAACAGCCCAAGAAAAGTTTATGCAATAGACAACTCTTTTCCTGCTCTACTAGGAGTTAACCCTATAAAAATAAAAGGCAGGCTTTTAGAAAATGCAATTGCCTCTACATTATATCTTATCTCAAGGCATGCAGATTCTTTCAGTTTTTATTATTGGTATGAAAGCAACAAGGAGGTAGATTTTGTTATAAATGACCATAACAACTACAGGCTTGTGCAAGTAGCATATTCAATCAATGATGAAAAGACAAAAGAAAAGGAGCTCTCTGCACTTATAGATTGCGCAAATAGGCTTAACGCTGAAAAGCTTGAAGTAGTTAGCATGGATTATGAAGGAGAGGAAATGTTAAATGGTAAAATAATTTCATATGTTAAAGCAGAAGATTGGATTGAGGAAATACTCAGAAAATATGGCTTCATATAAGATTAACTAAAAAGCCATTAGATGACACTCCTATAAATAATCAATTTACAACACCATAAAGCATTAAATTAACATTAAATATTGCGCCAGGGTAGGGATTTGAACCCTAAAACCCACGAGGGGTACCGGTTTACTTGCATCATAGATCAGCTCTTGAGCTAACTCAAGACCGGCGCGTTACCAGATTCCGCCACCCTGGCATAAACTAAATATAAAGAAGAATTAGAAATATAAAAAATAAAAAGATTAAGATGCAGTTACATTAACTGTTGCAAAGGAATCCCTTGTTCCATGTACTACTACTTTATAATTATTATTTGTTATTGGCGTGGCATAGCCAAATCCTACATTAATTAAACCGTTGTAAGTAAAGACATGGCTTTCATTTGGTGCTAATACAAAGCCTTCTAAATTCAACTCATCTATATCTCCTATATCCTCTAATTCTGCTCCATTCATTGAGAAAGGCAATACTAAAGTGCCATTCTTTGTAACTAAGAAATTAACAACTCTAAAGTGCTCTACATCCTTTATATTCTCTAATCTCTTTAATGCCATTTTGACAAAGCCTACTGGTAATTTTATTTTTATTTGAGGGGATATGTTAAAGGTTAGGTTAGACATATTTGTGAAGTTCTTAGGCATATGTGATAATGCATCCTTTAACTCTTCTATCATATTATCTATTTCTGTATTATTTACTAAATTGGACATTCTGTTTGCTATATTTACTGGTATTTTTGTTATATTGCTTGTAAATGGACTAGAAGTATTAAAGAATTTCTTTGTTGTATTTTCAACCATAGAGATATTACTTGTTATATTATGCATAAATGAATTATTTACAAAGCTATTGCTTCCAAATGGCATTGTTGCCATTTCTGGGCTCAAAGGTATAGGGTGTATAACCATGGTAAAGTTGAAATCACCAAAGAGCAATATATCTTTTATACTTACATTTATTTTTCCTGTATTCTTAACATCTACACTAAAGCTTGTTTGATTATTTCTTTCTATTAATGAAGCGCTTAATATTGATATATTACCTTCTTCTTGTCTAAATTCATCTACTTCTGTATTGTTAATAGGTATATGCATATTTACGTGCTCCTTTGCATGTGCTTTTACTATTATTCCATGTGCAGAAGGCATCAATGCAAAGCTTGTTGAATTGTTTGAATAGATAGTAATTACGCTTGGCAATATATCAACAAGTATGTTTGATGAACCATTTACTCTTTGCTCTACTGTTGCTATTATTTGGTTTGCAGGAACATTTACTGTATATGTCTTATTGTTTATTGTTATTGTAATATTATTTACATTAATTGCTATTCTCTTCACAATAGAAACGTTTGGCAATCCTGTAATGCCAATAATCTTTGATTGGTTTGTAAGATTTAACAGATTAACATTGCCTTTTGCATTTACAGTAATGTTCTTTGTTGTATTATTCTCCTCAACACTCACATTAAGCGATGAGAAAGAAAGATTAAGTGCAGTTGTACCATTTGGTACAAAGCTTGGATCTGCTAATCCTATATAAGCAGGTACATATCCGCTTGGCAATAATAAGGCACTATTATTGCTGCTTGTACTTATATTACTTTTAGTTATTGGTGTTGCATAACTTTGTGAAAATATATAGACTATACCAGCTATTATAACAATAGCTAAAACTAAATAAGCTATATTTTTGTTCATAATTAATAATTAAAAAAGAAAGAATTAAAATATTTACTAAATTTTAGTTGAAAAAGACAGGAAATTAAATTAAATAAGAAATAAAATTGCAATAATTCATTTTAACAAAAATTAAGAGATTGGCTTTACGTTAAAATATCTATAGAGAATAAAGGATGCAGGGGGTGAGATTTGAACTCACGAAGGCTCTAAAGCCACAGGATCTTAAGTCCTGCGCGTTTTTCTGTGGCTCTTTATAAGCCAGACCAGGCTCCGCCACCCCTGCATAAAAATTAAGCATATGGCGATGGGCCTGTAGGTTCTTGCAATCTATTATAGTGCTGATGTGCATCTTTTGCATCTTTTAACATCTTTTTTACTTTGCTCTCAACAAGCTTTGCCTCTCTTTCTAGTTCATCTAGGCTTATCTTTATATTTACTATTGAAGATAGTGCTTTTATAGCTGTCTCTGCATATCTTGGATCTGTAATCAATGGATTAACCTCAACAAGCAATGCAATCACTTCTACATCATTTGCATGTGTTATTAAATAACCACCCATACCAGCTACTATTCCATCCTCTATCTCTTTTATTGTATTTAATTTCTTCATTGCTTCTTCTACAGTATTTTTCTTGTTTGATACCATATAAGCAGTATTTGTTATACTCTCTGATGGCAAGCCGCTTATTGATATTACTTTTTGTATATTATTCTTCTTTGCAAAATCTAATATAACATCACCTATCTCTTTTATATCTTCCATTTCTATGGTAAATTCAGAAGTTAAGACAAGCAATTTTGATTTTTCATCTTTGTATAAGCGAGCAGGATACATAGGAATGCCATTATGAACAGCAGCGAGTGGTGGGAATAATGCACTATCTAAATAGCCAATATATTCCATCTTTAATTTCTCTACTATATAGCTAGCAACCATCGGACCTACTAAGCCTATGCCAGGAAATGCCTCTACTAATGTATATTTCTCAAGATTCTCTTTCTTAAATAGGGTTATTTGTGTCATATAAAGAATTATTAACTACATATTTAAAATCTTTTAGCTTATAGAATGGATCTTATTCTTTTATTTTCTAATAGCATATAATAAGCCAAGGTAATATTCTTCATTTCCTTCTTTGAATATCTCCGGTCTTGAATGCCATACATGAAATCCAGCTTCTTTTAATCTCTTTTCCAGGTTTTTATACCCCCTATGGTATTCAATCATTATTTGCTTAAATGCCTTTAGGGTAGTATCTTCTGAATTGATTATAGAATCATATTCACAACCTTCACAATCCATCTTTAATACTGCGTTACTTATATTATTGCTCTTTATTATATCATCAAGTGTTTCAAGATTTTTTTCATTGGAATTAATTTTTGACCCAGTACAACCTGCATTTATTACTTTTATATTTTCAAATCCATTTAATTTCGCGTTTGTCAAAGCTAAAAGAGCTTTATTGCTATCGATCTCAAAAGCATAAACTCTCTTTGCTCCTCTTAATGCAAAGTAAATTGCTGTATCACCTATTGCTGCGCCGATATCAATAACATCTCTATCTTTTACATCAAGCCAAGAGTATTGACCTTCAAAAAATTGCGTACGAATCCATTCCAAGGTTTGCTCGAGCATCTCTTTAGAGGCACCATAATCAAAGACAATGTTTCTCTGCATATAATAAAATTGTATTAAATGCTTATCAAAATCAATATGCATGTTATTCATTACCTTCAAACTTCTTAGAAGTTCTAGTTGGCCTTCATAAGAATGCCAAAAAGACAAAAATTCTTTAATATTATTTACTTCAATCCTCTTTCCACTCTTCAATAAAATAGTTGTATGTGAATTTCGCAATAATGCTAATTTAAATAATATAGGCCAATTCTTTATAAGTTTGCTAACTGTAAGGAAATGCTTTATTAATTGTTTAGACGGTAATATTTCATCAAATGCTGATATATTATTTTTGAAATCTATAATAGCATCGTTCATTCTTACCACAATTTGGAATCTATTAATAATTAAAATATTTAAACTTAAACTAAATCCTTTGGTTTAGTGTTTTAATTGTTTTGCTAATTAACTTATCAAATTTACTAAAGAAAACCTTCAATGTGAAGTTTTTCTCTACATATTTTAAATGTTTTTGCTAATTTCATCGCGCAACGATGGATTGTCCGCAAATATCTGTATTTTTCTAGCCATTTCTTCTGGAGAATTAATCAAAATATGTATATCACGAACAGTTGAATGATCCTAGTTTCAATCTTATTTTAGCCTGTTTATAATACACATCAACTAAAAAAGCAATCATATAGAGAAATAGGATTGCTAAAAATTATTGAAATATATAGAGATAATAAAATACAAAAAAAAGCTACGCAAAAATACAATATAAAAACTTAAAGATAATATAT
>JAGDXY010000027.1:38997-39925 GCA_023256495.1 Microcaldota archaeon | reverse complement strand
TACTTCAACAACAACTTCTACAACAATTACAACTACTTCAACCTTTACAACAACATCATCTACAACTTCTACATCATCGACATCTACTACAATACTATATTGCACTTCTGGCACTGATTATGTAGCGAGTAGTTCTTGTGCTAACACCTGGGGTTGTGCTAAAAATGCTTTTTGTTGTATAGCAATAGATTGCGCAACAGGGTCGGAGGGAACAAAATGTACTGGTTGCTTAGGTAATCAATGTTCCCCGTCTGGATGTACAATACCATGAGGTGTAACAATGAAAAATAAAAAATTGTTGGCTTCTATATCTTTTATTGTTATTTTGACATTATTAATTGCATTATATTATTCAAGTAAAAGTACTGTTAGCAATTTAAATGCTACAACACTAACCAGCATTGTTCCTATTCAAAATAGATTTATATATCCCCCTTCATTTAATGGATTTACAATCGAGTATGAATCTACGTTTCCTGCAAATTATTCGCAAATATTGTCAAAAGGATTAATTGGAAGTTACTTAGTGACATATAAGAATACCACAAATAGCAATTATGTAATCTTAAGATTACTATCATATAATAGTAATGAGAATGCAACAAATGCATTTAACTACATAAAGAATTTTAGTGGCGTAAATAACGTAACCATACTCAAATGCTTTAGTAATATATCTAGTAATTTTTCATGCTTTCATGTAAATCAAACAAATAACAATTTTTATGTAGTTGATGCACTAATTAATAAAGAAGTTTTTACTGCAACATATCTTGTAAATGTAAATATAAATACCAACAGAACGATAGCTTTATTGATTTCAATGATCAACAAAGCATATGAAAATTATAGTAGTTAGTTATTTTTAAAATCAATAATATTCTCTTAACTTCTTTTGAAAAATACCAAATAGGGCCATATTCGGTGT
>JAGDXY010000027.1:6120-38987 GCA_023256495.1 Microcaldota archaeon | reverse complement strand
TGATTAATATGTGTTTGATTAATGATCATTGGAAAATAATTTAATTTTATTTATTTTTATTATTAAATAATGAAATTACAAAGTGCTATAGAATATTTAACTACATATGGCTGGGCATTTCTTATACTTGCTATTATTATTGGTGTATTTATTGCAGCAGGTATATTATCACCTTTTAGAATAATCGGCAATGAATGCATATTACCTGCAGGTTTTAATTGTTATTCTACAACCTTATATTCTAATGGGCTTCTTGTAATAAACTTATTTCAAGCTACACAATCACCTATAAATGTTACTGCAATAGGTTGTAGCTCAACACCAAACAATATAGTAATGACACCAATATACAATCCACCTAGCAACCAGATTAGTATGCCTATATCCTCTAATTATACATTTTCTCTTTATTGTTATAATGGAAATAACATAGCTACTGGTTCTGTTGGTACAGAATTTCAAGGTGTTTTAATAATAAATTATACAGATACTCTTTCAGGTTTTGCGCATTTTGCTTATGGCAAAGTAGTTTTGACTTATCAATGATCTAAAAAACTAAATCTTTTATCTTACCAAAATATAATGTTTCGTCTTCTCCTAAGCAATATGCTTCTAATTCTCTAAAATCAATTATATTAAATATAGGTGATATTTCATTTAAGTTGTTTGCTAAATTATTTACTTCTACTCCTTCTGCATAGTAGCTCAATGCAGGTAATATTAATATTTCTTTTCCATTAAATCTTCCATATAAAAAGCAGCGTAGCTTTTCTTTTGTTATTGCATTATATATAGCTATTGCTGGGTGTATATGGCCCATTATTAGAAAATTTCCTTTTTTACTCTTTGGAAGTTCTTCTCCATGAAAGAATAGATAATTCTTAATTAAATGCTCTTGTTTATACATCTCAAATCCAAAAGGTTCTTTTAATCTATCTATAAAATTGTCATGATTTCCTTTTACTAATATTACCTTTACCTTATAATAATTTAGAAACTTCATAAAATCCATGAATTCATTGAATTCTTCTACATATACCTTTGAAAATTCATTTTTTATATCACCATCAATTAATATCTGTTTTGGCTTATACCTTTCTATAGCTTTTTTTATTTCATTTTCTATAAAACTAAGATTATATTTTGGTAAGAAAACACCTTCTTTTGCCAATACACCTTCATAACCTAAATGTAAATCTGCGCATGCTATCAATGATAAAGACCTTATATATATAATTGGGGATCCATCTCCTAATTCAACATCATCATTCAATCTCATATCAATCCTTTATCTTTTCTTTTATTTTCTTCATTACCATCTCATGCAACTCTCTTAATCTCTTCCTTCTATCTTTCATCATTACTATATCTGCTTCTCCAAAAGTTATCAACACATGGGCAAATGGCGATGGCAAGTCTGTATGTATTATTTTATATGATATTATCTTATCTCTAATATTATGCAATATCTTTTTTGCATTTGATAGATCCATTACATCTTCTAATATTTCTCTATAAGTCTCTTTTATTATAGGGAAATCCTCGCTTATTAATTCAGTAGTTTTTAGCAATGCCTGTGCATTTATCTGTTGCTTGTTTACACTTATCTTTGCTCCTTTATAGTTCTTTAATATCATAAAGCCTCTTGCTGCACAGTATCTAAACCTTCTTTTCATCATTTCTGTTCTTTTAATATTTTCTTTTATTAATCTTGAAACATCTACTTTGGTTATATTATCTATAATCTCTTTTATATCCTCATCTTCTATATCAACTACTGGATCAAATACTAAAACAAAACCATTATCATTTATTATTATTCCAACATCAGTTTGAAATATGTCTCCAAAGGCAATAGCAAATATTCTTGATAGAGCATCATTCACTCTTCTTCCATATAGACTATGAAATATTATATAATTTCTTTTGTTTTCTAGATCTCTTGTTCTTTCTATAAGTATATAATGATCATTTGGTATCTCTTTTGCATATAGCAATTGTTCTATAAAATAGTTAAATATTGCTAATTTTGCATCTTCATTTATTGGCATCTTGTCAAGTATTTCCTTTGCATTTTTACCTATTGAGAACTTATTGAATCTTATCATTGATATTAATGCCTTTTTATTTGCTTCTTCTAAATCTTTTTTTACGGCATTAGCAAATTCTTCTCTAAATTTTCCAATCTCTAGGGCTAGTTCATACGTTAAAGGCAATTGCTCTGAAAACCAAGGAGGTATAGTAGGTGTTTGTGCCTCCGCTTTTGTGACAAAACACTTCATACCAACTGCTCTTTCAAATCTATATAATTTACCACCTAATACAAAAACATCTCCTGGCTTTAGCCTTTCTAGAAATTCTTCTTCTATATCACCAATCCATTTTTTATCTAATGTATATACATCTATAGATACTTCATCAGGTATAGTGCCTAAGTTTAAATAATAAATTACTCTAGTATACTTTCCTCTTCTTCCAAATTCACCTTTAGCCTCATCATACCATATTTTTCCATATACTCTTCTGCTTTCTAATCCAACATACATACCGCTAAGATAAGCAATTACACTTATGAAATCTTTTTTATCTAGATTATGATAAGGATAAGCTCTCCTTATTACATTGAGTGCTTCATCTATCTTCCATTTTTTATTTAGAGCCATGCCTACTATATGCTGCGCCAATACGTCTAAAGGGTTTTTAGGCACATTAAAAGAATCTAAGAATCTTTTCTTAGCCCTATCTAACATAACAGTACATTCTACTAGATCATCTCTATTTATTACTATAATTTCTCCTTTAGCGATTGCATTAAAGCTATGCCCACTTCTTCCTATTCTTTGTATTGCTCTAGTAATGCTCTTTGGTGAGCCTATCTGAACAACATTATCTATTGATCCTATATCTATGCCTAATTCTAAGCTGGTAGATGAAACAACACATTTTAATTTACCTAGCTTTAGTTGCTCTTCTACTCCTAATCTTACTTCTCTTGAAAGAGAACCATGATGCGCAGCAAGCTCTTCATCTTTGTAGTTATATTTCCTCTTTAGATTGTATACAACTCTCTCTGTTCCACTTCTTGTGTTTGTAAATATTAGAGTAGTCCTATTACTCTTTATTATTGAATCTAGTATCTTATATATACTTTCTTCTATTTTTTCATCAGTTTCATTAACTATATCTTTAACTGGAGATATTGTTATAAATTCCATCTTTTTGTCCCAAGTTGCATCTACTATTATACAATCCCTCTCACTACCTTTTTCATCATATCCAACAAGAAATCTAGCTGCTTCTTCTAATGGATTTAATGTTGCACCTAAACCTATCCTTATAAAATCATGGCCTATTAGGTCATTTAATCTCTCTAGTGATAATGATAAATGTACACCTCTCTTATTATTTGCTAGTTCATGAATTTCATCCACTACAACATATCTTACATTTTTCAGATGTTCTATAAAACGAGGAGTATTTAATATTATAGCTAGGCTTTCTGGGGTAGTAACCAATATGTGTGGTGGTTTTGCATTTTGCTTTTGTCTCTCGCTTGCTGGCGTATCACCAGTTCTTATTCCTACTCTAATTTTATTTTCTATATTGTATTTGCTATAAATTTCATTTAGTGGTTCAGATAAGTTTCTATAAACATCATTATTAAGAGCTCTTAGTGGCGATATATAAATGCAATATACCTTATCTTCTAATTTGTTATTTTCTGCTAGATCAAATAAATAACTTAATATAGCCATAAATGCGGAAAATGTCTTTCCACTACCTGTAGGTGCTGTTATTAGTATATTCTTTTCTTCTTTTATAAGTTTGAATGAAAATAATTGAGGTGGGCTAAGCTCTTTGTACTTTGATTCAAACCATTCTCTAATCTTAGGATTTAGAGCATTTAGGCTATCTTCTTTTGTAAATGGTTTATTAGAATACAATATCAAAATTCCACCGCAATTATTAAAAATATTTACATTAAAAATATAAAAACTATATCGAAGGTTGTATTTATGGCATGTAAAAAGAAAAAATCTTTTAAAACTACAAAAAAAGAAAAGCAAACTAAGCCAAAAAGCAATAAGAAGATAGAGGCATTAAAGGAAGCGCAGAGAATTAATAAAATATTAGAAAGGAATATATTAGAAAATGAAGCTATATCTAGAGCTGGTGGTGAGGATAAAGCAGAGAACGTTATGGGGGAGGAATTATTTGATAAAGTAGAGAAAAAATCAAAGAAGAAAAAAGAATAATTACTCCTTTTTGTTTTTGCCAACAGATAATCTTACTCCTCCAGGCCCTCTTGTTATACTTATATCTAAATCTTCACTTCCTAACAATTTTCTTAGCTCCTCATAGGTATAGGAGCCTATTGAATAAGAGAGATTCTCTTTTAATTTTCTCTCCTTTATAATTTCTTCTTTCTTTTCTGCAATTTGGTTTTTTCCTATACTTATATACTTTATACCTAATTTTACTTTGCTTATATATCCAATAGGTTCTATTCCAAAAGAAGAGAAGTCACCAGCATCTTGATATATAAATGGCAAAACAGCATTGAATTCCTTATCTAATTTGCTTATTGTCTCTTCTACACCTTTTTTATCTCCTGCAATGACAAAATCACCACTATCTAATAAGCCCAGAAATACCTTTGCCTCTTTTTCCTCTTTTACTGCATCTTGTAAAAGTTGGGATACTAATCTTAGTATTGTTAAGCCTTCATCAATTCCAAACTTTTGTGCAAATTCTGCTAAGCCCTCTATTTTTATTCTACCTATCTCATAATTGCTTTTCAGTACTTCTTCTACAGCTTGTGATATTTTTGATTCATTTGGCAAATTTATTAAAGGATCAAACTTTTTGCCTTTTTTCTTTAGAAATATAGTAACTAGATTTCTTAATTCTAATGGATCAAATGGCTTTTTTATATAATAATCAGCACCATACTTTATTCCTTTGAATCTATTTGATGTTGGATCCATAGCGCTTACTATTATTACTATAATATCTTGTGTAGCAGGATTACTCTTTATTTTTTGGCATATCTCTAAGCCATCTATTTCAGGTAGCATAAGATCTAGTATTACTAGATCTGGTTTTTCTCTAATAATTGCATCTAGTGCTTCTCTACCATTATATATTTGAGTAATATCATAGTTTTTTCCTAATGTTAGAGCCATTAGCTTATTTATGTTCTTATCATCCTCTACAATAAAAACCCTTTTTATTGAGCTCTCTTCTTCTAATATATAAAATACTTTTATACCCCCACTATCTCTAGATGCAATTACCTCTGCCTTTTCTAGCTCAGATAATGCCTTATCTAATAGCCCTTTATCTATATTATTCTCTTTTGCATAAGCCTCTAAGTCACTATAATCTATTTGCTGCTTATCAGATAAAATAGTAAGAATTTGTGATTCGACATCTTCTAATGTTTGCATGCAAGAACACCAAATTTACTTAGCTCATTTAAATTTTTTAAGATTTCTTAAATTATCTAGTATTCTCTTCTTAGTTCTTAATTATCTATGATCTAACGAAAAATATTTAAGTTTCAATATTTAACTTTCATAGATGAATGAAAAAGAAATCCATAAAAAGAAAAAGAGATTGCCTATAGCAATATTGATATTATTACTTCTAGTTCTAGTCGTAGCAATTTTGTATTTTTCTTTAAAAAACAATAATTATATACCCCTAGGGGGCAGCAGATTTATAGATGGTTATGTATTGAGCTATTTATCATTTAATGGAACACACGCTACTTTAGAAATAGAGAAATGGCCCGTTCCTTTAAACAATGTTATTATAGAAAACATTACTAATGGTTCTATAGTAAGTATAAACAATATCTCTTATAAAATAATGCTCTCGCCAATTAAGTTAGAACTATTAGAAACTACAAATTCTACACAGAAAATGTTTGCAACAAAAACATTAAATACAACAACCACAATAAAACCAAAGCAAAATATCACAACTACTAAGAACACAACCACTATTAGTACTTCAACAACGTCTATAGCTACATCTATATCTACTACGATATCTCAAACAAATGTTATATTAAGCAAGGCATTACCTATATTGAATTCAACAAACATACCAAAACTAGTTAATGAATTGAATTTCTTATATCAAAATGCATATTATAATTGCACAGAATCATTATATAACAAAACATTCTTTGCCCAATTCAACAAGCAACCTACAGGACCTAATTCTTATTATAATATAACTAATGCTACACCAATAAAGATAGCATATAACTACACAATAGGAAAGAACGGCAACATTATGTTTGATTACTATGCAATATTTAGAAATGGCACAAAAGAAAATAGCATATTAGTCTATATAAATGTGAACCA
Organism: Microcaldota archaeon; assembly: GCA_023256495.1. GTDB lineage: Archaea > Micrarchaeota > Micrarchaeia > Micrarchaeales > CABMGC01 > JAGDXY01. Next base: position 32,607 of record JAGDXY010000027.1, on the reverse strand, counting down.
AAGCTCTATTAATAATGAAATCTTTACAGGTCCTTTTTATGGACAAAATATCACTACTTTATATAATTCTTATGAACAAGAAGTAAAGATTGGTGCTTGTGGCGCATTCATTCCTTGACTTTTTTCTTTGATTTAGGGCCATTTATTGGTATTATAAAATAAAAATTACTTCCTTTTCCAGGTTCAGAGTTTACACCTATTCTACCTCCATGAAGATTTACCAAACCTTTTACTATAGATAAACCTAATCCAGTACCTGTCTTTTCATTTCTTGTCTTATTAACTTGATAGAACCTCTTAAACAATTTTGCTTTATCTTCCTTGCTTATACCTATACCTGTATCTATTACCTCTACCTTTACATTTTTATTTTTCTTTGATATATGTATTGTTATACCTCCTTTATCTGTGAATTTAATTGCATTGCTTATCAGGTTAACAAATATTTGGATGAGTCTATTTGGATCAGCTATAATCTCGGGTACATCATAATCTATATTAAAAACAAAGAATAAGCCCTTTTTAGTTGCCATCTCTTCTAATGCCTTTATGCTTGGATTATTCTTTATGTCTTGGAAATTAACTTTTTGTAAATCAAGTTTTATTTTTCCAGATGAAAGTTTTGCAACATCTAGTATTTGTGTTATCAACTGCATAAGTCTCTCTGATTCATCTATTATTATCTTTATATAGCTCTTTTGTTCTTCATTTAAATTTCCAAATTCCTCATTTAAAAGCAACGTAGAAAAGCCTTTTATATTAGTAAGAGGTGTTTTTAGGTCATGAGATATATTATAAATAAATTGTGTTTTTAAGTCGCTTTCGTTCTTGAATCTTTCAACTTCTCTTTCTTTTTTTATAATCTCTTTATTTAATAATTCTACAGCATCTTTATAGTAATTGTTTTTGCATATTATTAATATATCATCTCCGAGTGTTATTTTTCTACATGTTACATTAATATCTGAATTCTTTACTTTCGAAAAGATCTTTAAATTAACTTCATTATTTGAATTGAATAACTTATTTACATCTTCTTGTGGGTTTAATATACTTATTATATTTGAAGAAATTGGTATATCATTTGATATTTCTTTTATAAATGATTCATTTACCTCTTTTATAAAACCATCTTTGTTTGTTTTTATTATTATATCATTGCTGTTTTTTATTATTTCAATTAATGTATTATTCAATGCATCTAAGTCTTTTTTTAGATCCTTATATAATATATAAATCTCTAAGCCTTGATTTAAAGAGACTTTTTCATATGAATATATATTGTTATCAAGTGGTAATATAAGTTCATTATTTCCATTGATCCTAAAAAATAGATCAAAATTCTTTCCTATTACTTCATCTTTATCTATATTTATATTATTTATGAGATTCTTATCTATGTAAGAGATTTTTCCATCATTAATTATTACTAAATAAAAACCAATTTTATTGATTAAACTCTCAATTCCTTCTTTTATAATCTTATCAGATATGTCACTCATTTCTATATATGTATATTTTTCGTCTATGCTCTTCTTTTCAATATTATAAATCTTATTGTTTATTATAACGTTGCTCTTTTCTAACAAATTACTTATATCTAAGTTCTTTGCCATATCATTCTTTATTATTGCTTTTCCATTCTCATCTAAAATAGCTTTTATATTATTGTTATTAAATGCTATATCAAAATATTTTGCTAGTCTATTAAGCTTTATATATAGCTCTTTATTACTGAGGTCTTTGCTTACTATTATTGATATTATTGTCAATGCATCTCTTAGCGCTTCATTAAAAATTTCTTCTTTGCTTGAATATAGATATATTAATATTTTTTCTTCATCACTTACTATAGGTACTATTGCCCCACTTTTATAACCCTTTTTATATGCTTCTATAAATTCAGGAACAAGCGAGTAATCGCTCATCTTATTATCAATCAATATTTTCTTTGTATTTAGCACATATGAATCTGAATTAGACATATTCTTTTCATTCACATCCTTTAATATTATCTCCTCTACTCCAGTTTCATTTTTCAATTCTTCTTGGATCCATTTTAGCAAAGATTCTTTGTCGTTTGCTGTATTGCAAATATACAATATTCTATCAACAAGAGTTTCTATGCCCACAATTTTTATTAGTACATGAAAAATAATAATACTTTACTTATTTATTTTGAATTCTCTAACTAAGCTATGGCTCTCTACCTCCTTAACCTTTTTTCCAAGTTTCTCTCTTATTATTAGATAAGAAATAGAGATTAGCAATATTATAGATACAATTTCAAAGCTTTCAAGATTCAAAGTAGATATTACTATTATTATAGTTATCATGCCTAATATAGAATTTATTGAATAACTTGCTCTTTTCTCTTTTATTGATACATAAAAAGCAGAGACATTTATTAACAAATATGCTAGCAATATAGCAAGATTTGTAGATTCTACAATGTTATTGAATGAGACAAATACTAAAAATAGCAAAGATATTATCGTAGCGATAGCTATAGCATTTTTTGGTGTTGAGAATCTATCCAGATAGCTAAGCCACTTTGGTAGTTCATTGTCTCTTCCCATTGCATATAAAACCCTTGATGAACCCAATATACCAGTAAGCAAAACACCAGCAGTTGCAGTTATACCCCCTATTGCTATTATTATAGAGAGTAACGGATTTCCGATCTTATTTATTGCAGTCTCTAATGGTGCAGCACTCGAAGCTAATTCTTTAGGTGATATAAGACCTATAGCTGCTATTGATACAGATGCATAGATTACTATAGAAATTAATATAGAGATTATAATTGCTAATGGTATAGTCTTTTCTGGATTTATAACTTCGTCGCCTATAGTAGTTACTCTAGAAAAGCCAGTATATGCAAAGAATATTATTGCAGCGCCATAAATAATATTATTTATTGGTATGTTTAGCATATTATTGAAATTGTTTGTATTAAAATAGAATAATGAAGATATAGAAAACACCACTAATGTTAATACATTTATAATTACCAAAACAGTTGTTGTTAATGATGAGCTTTTTATTCCTAATATATTTATTAATGCAAAGAATAAGATAATGAGTATAGAAACTAGTATAGAACCATGTCCACCAAACAATAAGTAAAAATAAGTTACAAAACTTGTTGCAACTGCAGCAATGGCTATTAGATTGCTTGCCACCCATAAAATACCTGCAATAAAGCCTGCATATTTATTAAAAGAGTCTTTCACATATTCATATACTCCTCCTTCTTTTCCAGAATATTTTGTTAAATAAGAGAAACTTAGTCCTGTAAACATTGCTATTATACCACTTATCAATATTGCTATAGGCAATGCTGGTCCAGAGTAATAAGCAGCTAAGCCTATTATTACAAATATACCTGCACCTATTATCGCGCCTAAGTTAATCATCACTGCATCTCTTAAAGTTACAACTCTTTTTAGCTCTTGCATTGAATTACTTTGGTAAATCAAGTTTTAAACATTTGCTAAACATCTTTTTTATCTATATTTGATATTCTTCATGAATAAATTCATGATTCTTTTTGGCTTATGCGTACTTGGTTTGAAGGTTTATACTAGCTCTAATTCCCAGCTTTGCCATTTGATATTAGTGATCATTTTGCATGCATTGCATTTATCCCACGATTTAAATCGTGGGCTTCTGCTAAGCATTCTGTAACCTTTATTAATTTTTTCTCTTTAAAATAAATAATATTGGTTTTTATTATGGACTTAAATAGTGAATTAAGATTAGCTGTAGATACTGGTAACGTAGAGCTAGGATATAGAAATACTTATAAAGCTATAGTAAGCAATAATGCGAAATTAGTTGTTGTTGCCAGTAAAGGAAAAGCAGAGCTTATAAACGATATTAAACATTTATGTAAAGTAGGAAATATAAAAGTGATTGAATTCGATGGAAATTCTATAGATTTAGGTGGAGTTTGCGGTAAGCCTTATTCAGTAAATTGCTTGGCAGTTATTGAGCAAGGAAATGCTCATTTATATTAGGTGATTATTTGGGAAATGGTGAATTTGCTGCACATAAAATGATAAGAGATAGAAAAAGACATAGTCTTCTTAAGAAGTGGTATAAAAGAAAGAAGTTTAAGTTGAAAGAAAAGTTTGATCCATTGGGAGATGCACCTATGGCTAGAGGCATTGTTCTTCAAAAGTTTTCGCTGCAACAAAAGAAACCTAACTCTGGATTAATAAAATGTGTTAAGGTTCAATTAGTTAAAAATGGAAAAGTAGTTGGAGCTTATGTACCTTTCGATGGTGCTATAAACTTTATTGATGAGCATGATGAAGTAACTATAGCAGGTATGGGTGGCTCTCAAAGAGGTCAAATGGGTTGGATACCTGGTCTTAAATATAGAGTCATTGCAGTAAACGGTGCAGATTTATATCTAGTTGCTAAGGGTCTAAAAGAGAAGCCAAGAAGGTGATTGAATGGTTGATGGAAATACTCAAAACAATAATGCAACAGAGGAAAAGAAAGAAGTTGATAAAAAAGAAGAAGTTCAAAAAGAAAAGAAAGAAGAGAAGAAAGTAGTGAGAAGAAGGGCAGTTTCTAAGAAGGCGACAACAAAAGAGGAGATTGCAATAGAAGACATAATGCTATTCGGTAAATACCCTATAAAAGATGTTTCTATAAATGATCCAAGTATATTTAAGTATGTAAATATAAATGGCAGAAAATATCCAAATACATTTGGGAGAAGAAAGTATGCATATTACTATAATGCAAAGGTAAGTGTAGTAGAGAGGCTCATAAACAAGCTAATGAGAGGAGGTACTGGAGAAAAAGTTAGTGGTAAGGTAATAAGAACAGAAGGTAGATTACAAGGAAAGAAGCTAAAAGTAACTAAGATTGTAGAGAAGGCATTTGATAAAATAAGCAAGGATACAAACAAAAACCCATTACAAGTTTTAATAGATGCAATAGAAAATGCTGCACCTATAGAGGATGTTACAAGAGTTAGATATGGAGGTATTATATATAATGTAGAAGTCGGTGTTAGTGCTCAAAGAAGAGTTGATGTAGCTTTAAGGAATATTGCCCTAGCTGCATTAATAAACTCATTCAAGAGCAAAAAAAGATTGTATGAAGCATTGGCAGAGGAAATAGAGAATGCTTCTAATAATAGTCCTAACAGTTTTGCTATAAAAAGAAAGGTTGAATTAGAAAGAATTGCTAGAAGTGCAAGGTAGTTAATATGGTTAGAAAAGAGTTTGTTGCTGAAGAAGTAGCTAAGATTATGAGTAATATAGAGAGAGTAAGAAATGTAGCTATTATAGCGCATGTTCATCATGGAAAAACAACATTAACAGATTCATTGCTTGCTAAAGCAGGCATTATATCAAAAGCAGTAGCAGGTGAGGCTTTATATACAAATTATGAAGAGATAGAAAAAGAAAGAAAGATGACAATAAAATCTGCTAATATTTCGTTGGCATTTAACTATAATAACAATGACTACATAATAAACTTAATAGATACACCAGGCCATGTTGATTTTAGCGGGCATGTAACTAGATCAATGAGGGCAGTAGATGGTGTAGTGCTTGTAGTAGATCCTGTAGAAGGTATAATGCCTCAAACAGAATCTGTATTGAAATCAGCGCTTAGAGAGAAGGCAAAGCCAGTATTATTTGTAAATAAAGTAGATAGATTAATAAGCGAATTGCGTCTTACACCACAGCAAACATATGAAAGGCTTCTTAATCTCATAAACGATATAAACAGATTAATAGAAAGATATGCACCAAAGGAATTTGCTGATAAATGGAAGGTAAGAGTTGATAATGGTAGTGTATGTTTTGGTTCTGCTTCTAGGAAATGGGCCATATCAGTAAGAATATTAGAGAAGTATAAGACCACTTTTAATGACATATTTAAGCTTAGCCAAGAGGGAAATGAAGCAAAATTGCAAGAAGTGGCACCTATAGATGAGGCAGTATTGTCAATGATTATAGAACATCTTCCAAGTCCAAAAGAAGCGCAGCAATATAGAATACCTCACCTATGGCATGGTGATATAAATACGCCAGTTGGCCAAGATATGCTTAATGTAAATGCAAAAGGCAAGCTCGTTATTGCAGTATTTGGTATAACATATGATAAGCATAGTGGTACTATCGCTATAGGTAGAGTATTTTCTGGAACTGTAAAAAAAGGAACAGAGGTATATGTCAGTGGAGCTCAGACAAAACAAAGAATACAGCAAGTTGCTTTGTATATGGGTCCAGATAGAGTAGTTATAGATGAAGTTTCAGCTGGAAATATAGCAGCTTTAATTGGTCTAGATAATGTTTCTATTGGTGATACATTAAGCGAAGAACCTATAGAGCCATTTGAAGAGATAACATACTATTCGCCACCAGTTGTTGCAAAGGCCATTGAACCAAAGAATACAATGGATATGACAAAACTTATAGAGGCACTAAGAATACTATCAAAAGAGGATCAAACATTAAAAGTAGAGATAAACCAAGAGACTGGGGAGATGATAATAAGAGGTATGGGTGAACTTCATTTAGAGGTAATAGAAACAAAGATAAAAGATGAATTTGGTATACCTATTGTAACAAGTGAGCCAATAGTAGTGTATAGAGAAACTATAGAGAACAAGACAGAGAATATAGAAGGAAAAACACCTAATAGACATTCTAAGTTCTATATTACAGTAGAGCCGCTAGAAAGCGAGGTAGTAAAGCTCATTGAATCTGGCCAAATTAGAGAAGGTAGACCAAAAGGCAAAGATATAGTTGAGACATTGGTAAATGCAGGTATGCCTAGAGAACAAGCGAAGAATATAGTTGATATATCTAACAATAGCATATTAATAGATGCAACTCATGGAGTGCAATATATGGATGAAGTCATGGAACATGTTATAGAGGGTTTTGAAGAGGCAATGAGCGATGGTCCATTAGCAAGAGAGAAATGTACAGGAATAAAAGTCTTGATAACAGATGCATTTATACATGAAGATCCAGTGCATAGAGGTCCTGCACAAATAATACCTGCTATAAAAAGACCTATTTATGCAGGCATGCTTCTTGCAGGCGTAATCTTATTGGAGCCAAAGCAAAAGTTTACTATAGAGATACCACAGGAGTATATGGCAACTATAATACAATACCTACAAGGTAAAAGAGGACAAATTCTAGACATAAAGCAAGAGGAGGATATAGTTACTATAATAGCAAAGATGCCTGTTGCAGAGATTATAAAAGGATTTTCAAATGAAATGAGAAGCTTGACAAGTGGTAGGGCGTTGTGGTATACAGAATATGCTGGTTATGAAAAACTACCACCAGAGCTACAAAATGAAGTGGTAAGAGCGATAAGGAAGAGAAAAGGTCAACAAGAAGAGCCACCAAAACCAGAAGAGTTCATGGATTGATAAATAGTATTAGTTCACCAGCATAGTTTTCTTCTGGTGCTTTTATATTTAATCTTAGTGTGTTTACTTCTCCTATTTTTATTGGCAATTCAGGCTCTGTTTTGATTAAAGAGAAAGGTTCACTTATTTTAATCTCTTTTACTTCAAATCCATTTTCAAATATTGCCCCTAGCTGTATATCCCTATAAAATGGAGAATTGCTTAAAGTATCTATGCTAAATATCTCATTAATATCTTTTTCAATACCATTTGCTATAATTATTATTTTATTTATTGATATATGTATATTCTTATTTGCAAGATCAAAATATAACCTAAGAGGACCAACATATTTCTCTATCTCTGATTTCAATTTTATGTTAAATACTACATTATCATTATATTCTAATGTGATTGGCAATGCTGGCTTTATTTCTATTACATTAAATGGCTTTTCGCTTCTTATATTATTTATAGTAATCTTTGGCCCTTTTATATTATCTGGCAAATCTCCATATAGATTATTTTTGAATGGTATCTCTAGGCTTATCTCATTTCCTTTAAATCTTTTAGTAAACAAGTGGTGCCATCTACCCATAAAATTTGCATATACATCTACTTCATTTTTGCTTCCCCTAAATAATTTTTTTAGAATATTCATAAAGGAATTATTTAACAACAATCTATTTAATATAATTCGTTAATTTAAATGAATAGTTTTGCAAAGACCTTTGCATCATTTACCATATCATCTATATTTATATATTCATTAGGTTGATGCGCAACGTCTTCACCAGTAAACCATACAACAGTATCTATATTCATCTTTCTGAAATCTTTTGCTACTGTGCCTCCACCTATGCCTATAGGTACGGGCTCAAATCCTCTTAATTCCTTAATTGCATTACTTAATAGTTTTACAATTTCTGAATCCTTTCTTGTTGTTGGTCCAGATTCATCTTTATTTATAATCTCCATATCTATACTTGCTTTTGTCTCTTTCTCAACATTTCTTCTGATTTCATTTATATAATCTATTATCTCATCAACTTTGTATTCAGGCAATATTCTAGAATCAAAATAAAATTCATTTCTTGCTGGTATAATATTTATTGTATCTAGATTCTTTTCACACTTTGTTGGTTCAAATGTAGATATTCTTGGATTGAATAATTCATTTTCAAGATTAAATTTCTCATATAGTTGATTTAGATCATTTATTAGTTTTGCCATAACTTTTGTAGCATTTATACCTTCTTGAGGTGTACTCGCATGTACTTGTTTACCTTTTACTATAAATTTAAGCCACAAAATAGATTTTTCTGCAATCTCTATTTGCTTGCCATCTTTAAATGCAGCATCTGGCACTATAACCATATCATTATTTTTAAATATATTTTCTTTTATGAGTCTTTTTATTCCATATTCGCTACCAAACTCTTCATCAGATACAAGCGCTATGCCAAAATTATATTTTGGATCCATTTTTAAATCGCGTAGGGTTATTAATGCATATATTGCAGATGCTATAGGCTGGCCATCGTCGTTAGTTCCTCTACCATAAATCTTATTATCTTTGACAACTGCCTTAAATGGATCACTCTGCCATAAAGAAAGGTCCCCTGGTGAAACAGTATCAATATGTATTACAAACCATATGGTTCTATCTTTATTACCATAGTTTACTACTAAGTTAGGTCTATTGAAGCCGAGATCATCTTTATATATAAACTCTTTTACATCAAAGCCTTTTTCTTCTAAAAATTTCTTAAGAAATGAAGCCCTCTTTTCTTCTCCTTCACCACCACCTTTTGGCGATATAGCTGGTATTTCTACAATCCTAGATATTAACTCTATCATATCCTTTCTATGTTTTTCTATCTCATCAAATGTATTCATATAAAGAAGCTATAGCATATTAATATTTTAAATACTTATCTGCAAATCATATAAACAAAGTGTTTTTATGGAATATAAGATAAGCAATGTATCTGCATTGCTTGAAAGGTTTATAGCACATAGATGGATAGCAGGCCCATATATAGATGATGCGTTATCAAGGGCAAGGAGTTTTGAGAATTATAATATTAAGGCATTGATAAACTATTTAGGAGAAGACTTTAGTGATAAGAAAGATGTTAATACTACTATGCATGTCTATTACAAATTAATAGAATATATAAATAAATACAAACTTAATTCATCATTATCTATAAAACCAACCCAAATTGGTTTGCATATAGATAAAGAATATGCAATCTCTAATTATAGATTGCTATTAAGAAAAGCAAAGAAATACAATATATTTGTATGGCTTGATATGGAGTACTATACAGATGTTGATTCTACTATAAATATGTATTTAAAATATGTCAATCTAAACAATACAGGTATATGTATTCAATCTGCATTAGAGAGGAGCATAGAAGATGTGAAAAAAATAGTTAAGAAAAATGGCACAATAAGGCTAGTAAAAGGAGCATATAGCGGAGACATATATTTAAATAGATCAGATGCAACTAAGGAATTTAAGGATTTAATGAAATATCTATTTAATAATTCAAAGAGATTTATGATAGCAACACATGATAAAGAATTAATAAGATTAGCAATTAAGATGAATAAGAGATTTAATAGAAATCTTTCTTTTGGATTTTTGAATGGTATAATAGATAGCTATGCTATATCATTAGCTAAGAGTGAAAATGTTTATGTATACATACCTTTTGGTGAAAGATGGATCGATTATACAATAAGGAGAATGAAAGAAATGCATAACATAATGCTTATATTACATTCTATATTCTCTAGAGGTTCTTCTATAAATTGAAAGTCTAAAAAGATTTATATAGGTTTTATGCTTTATTATATTTGGTGTTGGTTATGGATGAAGATGACTTTAACTTTGATGATTTCTTTGGGTTTGATGAAGATTTTGCAAAGATAATAAAAAAATTGATGAGCAGTGCATTTAATAATATAGATAATTTAGGTGAGCCAGTAGTTTATGGTATAAATCTAAGATTTGATAAAGATGGCAAGCCAATAATAGAAGAATTTGGAAATGTTAAGAATATGCCTGGTGGTACTAAAATTAGTGATATAAGAGAGCCTCTGGTAGATATAATAGAGAAAGATGATGAACTAGAGATTGTAGCAGAAGTGCCTGGTGCAAAGAAAGAAGATATTAAAGTAAGTGCTACACAAGATTATTTAACAATATCTGCCAAGAGAGAAGCACCGGAAACAAAGTATTTTAAGAGAATAAAACTACCTGCTAAGGTTGATCCAAGTACAGCAAAGGCAAAATACAATAATGGAATTTTGCAGGTAAATATAAAGAAAAAAGAATCAAAGGCTGAAGGGAAAGAAATTAAGGTAGAGTAACTACTTCTTTACTTTCTCTTTTTTATTCTTACTTCTTTTAAATCCTATATATAATATTGCTATAATTACTATTGCTAATATTAACAATAATCCGCTATTGTCATTACTACTGTTATTATTGCTATTTTTTACTATAACATAGTAATTTTCGTTTCCATAGAATTCTTGATTTATGTTTGCATTAGGCTGTTTCCATTCAAAATATAATGTTATAGGGTAGCTTCCATTGCCTGCATGTGAATCTACGCTAACATAAAATGTTACATTTTCTTCTTGCCCTGGATTTAGTAAGCTTAAGTATGCATTTCCATTTGATGGTGTTATAGGATACATACTTTGTAATGAAAGGGTTATTTCTTCTGCAGGTTCATTTCCAATATTCTTTACTTTTATTGTTACAGGAGCATAATTAGAACCAGGAGTTAAGTTGCTATATACTGCAGTTATATTCAATATTGAGCTGTTTGCTATATATACTGGTAAATATACTATTTTATCAAACTCTTTGCTTAAATTGTTATTATAATAACTTATTTTTATTGGTATAGTTGCATTATTGTAAATCTTTGAGCTACCTATTTGTATGCTTTCTTGTGCACTACCTCCTGGTGGCAATTCTGCTATATAAAAGTTTCTTATAGAGCTTAGAATAGTAAGCTGATTGCTTGGTAAAATATCTATACTTATATTTCTTGCTGTACCGCTTCCACTATTCTCTATTCCAATATTAATAGTTTGATTGTTTCCAACGTATAGTGCACTTGGTATGCTACTTATTTCGCTTATATTTAATATTGGATTTGCTTGGAATGTGTTTATTTTTATAGAGTTATTTGTATTGAATGTTTCATTCAATAAGTTTTGGTAGCTTTCATTTAATTTTATATAAACTATGCTCTTATTATTTGGTACATAGAATGTTATTGGTATCTCTTCTTGCATATTTGGCATTATGTTGTTTATATAGAATTTATTGCTTCCTATTATGCTAGCATTATATAAAAATAGATCAATTTCTATATTTTTTGCTTCATCATTTCCAACATTGCTTATTATTAATTCACCATTGTTAACTTCACCACTTTCTATTATACCTTGTGGTACAAAGCTTACTGATAGATTTGGTTTTCCATAAACATAGATGTATATAGGTATTTGTGATATACCCGTTTCATGTGTACTCGTTCCAGGATATGTAGATATAGAACTTTCATAGCTTGCTTCTAGATATAAAGTATATACCCCACTAGGTATGTTTTTTGGTACAATTATTTGGTAATTGAATACATTACAATAATTACAACCAAAAAGCCCTGGACCAATCTCATAAGGCACATATGTTTGAGCAGGTTGTTTTACAATTATCATTGGATTTGTTGAATATAAATAAAGATTTACATTATTTAGATTTTGGTCATATGAGTTATATAATTGAAAGCTAATTGTTACATTATCACCAGCTAATATTGGGTTTGGATATATATTGAGATTTGTAATTGATAGTGCATTATCTATTTGTGCATTAGCTATTGCTATTGCAACGAGCCCTAATAAAATTAAGATCTTTTTATTCATAATCTCACCTTAAACATTAAGTTTGAATAACTTTTTAGCAAGCAGTATAGTAAAAGCTGCAAACAATACTAGTATAGATACATCTATAAGTGCTTGTGATATTGGATAAGTTCCAGCGATCATTACACTTCTTATACCATTAACAGCATATGTTAAAGGATCAACTGCAGAAATACTTTGCATCCATTGCGGCATTAGACTTGTTGGGAAGAAAGCACCACTAAGGAACCATAAAGGCAATACTATCGTATTTGCTATTATACCATATATATCTACTCTTGGGGTTCTTAATGCTAATAAGATTGCTAATCCACTGAAACCAAGGAGAAGCAATGAAGATAAGAACAAAGTCAATAAAACAGTTGGTATAAATCCCATAGCAAACATTTCTCCTAAAGGAATGCCAATTATAATTACTAATGAAACATAGATAAGACCTTGAGTTAGACTAGAAAGAAGTTTGCCTAGTATATAAGAGAGTGATGACAAAGGAGTCAAGAAAAGTGCTTTTAGATTACCTAGTTGTCTTTCTGATATTATAGTAAAACCTATATTCATCATTGAACTAAAAGCAGCTACCATTGCAATAACTCCAGCTATTAAAAATGTAAGATAATTTATCTCTAATCCAGATATGGCACCTACAAATATATTGCTATTTGATTTTTGTGGAAGATATAGCAATTGTGTAGGTTCTCTTGTCTCAATATTTAATTCAAATTTAGATGCAGCAGATTCTATTGCAGGTAAAACGTATTGGGCATTTGATGATGTAGGGCTATAATAAATATAAATACTATTACCCCCAGGAGGTATCACTATTAATGCTGCTATAGTTCCATTTGAAAGTGCAGAAAATCCTAAAGCTTCACTCATTGTTTGCAATTTTAATGTATTCTGTGATTGTAGATAAGATATTAAGTCAAAAGCCATTTTATTATTTGCTAAGTTAACTACACCAATAGGAACTTGATATGCTGTTTGTCCTAGATTACCAAAGAATAGCAATATGACTAAAGGAAATATTATAGATCTTATAAGATTAGCTTTTAATCTACTTTTAAAGATAAGCATATCTCTTTTATATATACTCAATGCATCTTTTATTGTTGACATTATCTAAACCTCACAAAATTGCTTTTGAACTCACCTATGCTATCTCTAAGGGCAGAACCCGTTAGCTTTACGAAAACATCATCTAATGTAGGTAAATGCAAGCCTATAGATAATATCTCTATTTTTTCTTTTTCACTTAGCTCAATTATCTTAGATAAAAGTTTTTCCTTTCCATGAGGTAAGCTAGCTCTTATTCTTTCATTTTCTATTTTTGGTTCAATGCCTAAGCTATTTAATATGTTAGTAATCTTTTCTACATCACTATTCTTTACTATTATCTCTAATAAACTACCTTCACTTACAAGTCTTTTTAACTCAGATGGAGTACCTATTGCCTTTATTTTACCATGGTCTATTATCGCTATTCTATCACATAGATCATCTGCTTCTTCTAAATATTGTGTTGTTAATATGATTGTTGTACCTCTCTTCCTAAGTTCTCTTATATGTTCCCACATATGTAACCTATTATAAACATCTAAGCCTGTAGTTGGCTCATCTAATATAACAATTGGTGGCTCGTGTATCATTGCTCTTACAAGATTAAGTCTTCTTTGCATGCCACCAGAAAATGTACCCGCTTTTTTATTTGCAAACTCTACGAGCTCTGCTTCTTCTAGCGCTTTTCTTATTGCCTTTTCTTTATAACTTTCTGGTATATGGTATAATTCAGCAAATATCTCCAAATTTTCTCTTGCAGTAAGATCTGCATCTACTACTGTCTCTTGTGTCATGAAACCAATTTGTTGTTTAACCTTTGATGGATCTTTTGATACATTTATACCATTTACTATAATTGTACCAGAAGTTATTGGTATTATGCCAAGTATCATATTTATTGTTGTAGTTTTTCCTGCTCCATTAGGCCCTAATATACCAAATATTTCGCCTTTTTCTACTTTTAGGCTTATATTGTCTACAGCAGTAAAGTCACCAAACCTCTTTGTAACATGATCTAATATAACAATGTCCTTCATTTAAACACCTATCAACTCATTTAATTCATCTATATACCTCTTAATGCTCGACTTTATATCACTTAGAACTTCTTTACCCTTCTTTGTTATTGAATAGAATGTTTTATTATTTTTTGAATTTTTTCTTTTTATATAGTTCTTTTCTTCTAGCAATTTTATGTTATTATAAAAGTCATCTTTTAATCTTGTTAATAATTCATCATCTAACTTTACTTTCTTTTTTATTATATTTTCTAAATTCTTATACATTGCATATGGATAATTACTTCTTTTATTTAATGTTTTTAGTATATACAATTTTATCATAAAAGCCTCTATTTCTTTTCCAATTTTCTTCATAGCTAAGACTATTGTAAATTTACACTATAATTTTTATTGCTTAATATTTATATTCCTTTTCCAATTTTCTATTTAGCCTATTAGTAATTAATTTAAATCTTTAATTTTTAGATTTCAATATGTATAATGCAAAACTTGCAGAGATGTTTGAAGAAATAGCAGATATGCTTGAGCTTGAGCCAAATGCAACTAAGTTTGAACCTCTTGCCTATAGAAGAGCTGCAATAACAATAAGCTCACTGCAAGAAGATGTAGTAGATATATACAAAAAAGAAGGCATTGATGGATTAATGAAATTGCCTGGCATAGGAAAAACAATTGCTAATGCAATAAAAGAGTATATAGAGACAGGTAAGATAAGTAAATATGAAACATTAAAGGCGAAATATCCAATAGATTTCTTAGGTCTTACAAAAATTCAAGGATTAGGTCCAAAGAGAATATATAAACTATATGTATCTCTAGGAGTTAAGAATCTTGAAGATTTAAGAAAGGCAATAACAGAGCATAGAATAAGAATGCTTCCCGGCTTTGGAGAAAAGAGCGAGAAGGAATTAGAGAAAGGTATAGAGCTATTAGAAGCAAGCAAAGGAAGAGTGCTTTTAGGTGAGGCTTTACCTGAAGCAGAAGACTTAATAAAAAAATTATTAAGTAGTGGCTTAGTTGATAAGGCAGTTGTATGCGGCTCTACTAGGAGAATGAAGGAGACTGTTGGAGATTTAGATATATTAGTAATATCAGAAAAGCCATTAGAAGTAATGGATTATGTTACAAAGCTTAGTAACGTAGAGCACGTTATAGTAAAAGGACCAACAAAGACAACAGTATGGCTTAATATTGGTTTAAGCTGTGATGTTAGAGTAGTAGAAAAAGGCAGTTTTGGTTCTGCTATGCAATACTTTACAGGAAGCAAGGAGCATAATATTAAACTGAGAGAATTAGCGATTAAAAAAGGCTATAAGCTAAATGAATATGGTCTTTTTGATAGTAGCGATAAAAATGTAGCACTTAATCAAGATGAGCATTTTATTTATGAAAAACTTGGCCTAGATTATATAGAGCCAGAGATGAGAGAAGATAGGGGCGAAATAGAGCTTGCTATTGAACATAGATTACCAAAGCTAATAGATATAAGCGATATAAGAGGCGATTTACATATGCATAGCAAGCATAGTGATGGTGCAAATGAAATAGAAGAGATGGTTTTGAGCGCTATTAAATTGAATAGAGAATATATAGGGATGAGCGACCATTCAAAAACAGAGCATGTAGCAAATGGCATGTCAGATGAAGAGTTTCTAAAATATTTTGATGAAATAGATAAATTAAATGACAAATTTGAAGGTAAAATAAGAATTCTAAAAAGCGGCGAAGTAGATATATTAAAAGATGGTTCTTTTGATTTAAGAGATTCTACTTTAGAAAAAATGGATTATGTTATAGGAGCAATACACACAAATACAAATATGAGCAAAGAAGAAATGACAAATAGAATATTAAAGGCAATAACAAGTAATAAGATGAATATACTCGCTCATCCAATGGGTAGACTTATAAATGAGAGGAAGCCTATAGAAGCGGATTGGGATAAGATATTTGAAGCAGCTAAAGACCATAATGTAATCATGGAGATAGATGCACATCCAAAAAGACTTGATCTTAATGATGAGATGATATTAAAAGCAAGAAAATACGGTATAAAGTTCTCTATCGATACAGATTCACATAGAACAGATGAACTATCATTTATGCGTTTTGGTGTTGGCACAGCGCGTAGAGGTTGGTTAGAAAAAGATCAAGTTATTAATACTTTACCTCTTGATAAAATACTAAAGCTATTTGGTCATTGAAATGAGAAGTGCAGATTTAACTACTATAATTAGAAGCATAATAATACTTATTGTAGCTTATCTTGTAATAATAAAATTCAATCTTTATTTTAACATATTCTTGTTAATAATTGCTATAGTATTAGATGGTGTAGATGGATTCCTAGCTATAAAGGAGATAGACAATAGCTTTAGTTTTCTTTCTTATATAAAGGCTCAGGTGTTAAATAATAAAAAAGAGAAAGAAAAAATAAAGAAATTAAAATTATTAACTAAAGAAAAAGCAAAGTATGGTGCCAGATTAGATGTAGCTGGAGATAGAATTATAGAATATACTATATTCTCTCTTTTTGTATACCTTCATTTTATACCTCTCTTATTTCTTCTTATAAGCTTCTTTATCCATTCTTTTGCAGATGCATTAATGGGTAGTAAAGGCACATCATCTAAAATGAAAACAAAATTAGCAAGCATATTCTATACCTCTAACTGGAGCAGAGCATTAGCAAATTTGCTAAAGATTGCTTCATTTTCAATGCTAATATTTTCATATCAAACAGGTTTATTCTATCAATTTACTTTTGCATTAACTACTTTATTACTTATTTTCATCATATTGCGTGGCTCTATAGAGATTTTTGAATCAATTAAATGAATTTGCTACAAGCAACATAGAATTTAAGCTTATAAATTTAATTGTATCGAAATAAATAGAGAGTTTTGGGGTTAAATTATGGATACAACCTCTATAATAAAAAAGAGAAAAGAGGATGGCATTAGACTAGCGTTATTAGATGTTGGAATGAGAAAAAAGACAACATTATTTGAGGATATAGAGTTTATACATAATGCTTTACCAGAGATAAATTATGATGAAATAAGTCTAAATACAAAATTTTTGAATCATGATTTTAATGCACCAATAATAATAGGTGCAATGACTGGTGGTAGTGAAAAATCAAAAATAGTAAATGAGAATTTAGCAAAGGCAGCAGAGGAGCTTGGTTTAGGTATGGTTGTAGGCAGTCAGAGAGCAGCATTAGTATCAAAAGAATTAGAAGAAACTTATTCAATAACTAGAAAAGTAGCGCCACATATCTATATAGGTGCAAACATAGGTGCTGCGCAATTAGAAAAGATAAGCAAAGCAGATTTAGAAAGGCTTATTTCTATGTTAGAAGCCAATGCTTTGTATATACATTTAAATCCTATGCAGGAACTTATACAACCAGAAGGCGAGCCAAACTATAAAAATGTAATAGCAAACATAGAAAAGATTAGGTCTCTTGTTGATATACCAATAATAGTAAAAGAAGTAGGTATGGGTATATCAAAAGATGTTGGTCTAGCTTTAGAAAAAACAGGTATTAATGCAATAGAAATAGCTGGTGCTGGTGGTACTAGTTGGATTGGTATAGAGGGCATTAGAGCTAAAGAATTCTGGAATGAAGAAAAAGAAAAGTTAGCTATAGAATATTGGGATTGGGGAATACCAACTGCTGCATCTCTATATGTATTAGCAAGATCTGTTAAGATACCACTGATAGCTTCTGGCGGTTTATATAAAGGAAGTGATATGGCTAAGGCCTTAGCAATAGGTGCTTCTATGGTTGCTTTGGCAAGGCCATTATTAAAAGATGCCTTAGAATCAAGTGATAAAGTTAAGAAGCATTTGTCATTAATAATAAGTTCGATTAAGGCAAGTATGTTTGGAGTAGGTGCAAGAAATTTAGATGAATTGAGAAAAAAGAAGCTTGTTCTAAAAAGAGAGATAAAAGATTGGATAGAAGCAATGTCATAATGGCCAAACAGCACCATACGTTCCCACTCATAAGAGCAGTACTAGCATGGCGAAGAGGGCTTAGCTTCCGAGTTCGGTAAGGGTTCGGGCGTTTCCCCTCTTCTATGGCCGTTTGACCAATATTTTATTATATTGTTAAATATATTTAAACTTTCTTTTTTACCTTAATTTATAGGAAAGATTTAAAAACATTTTTTATATAAAAACCATTTTATGTCAGTGAAAAATTATGTTTTAGGAAGCGAATTGATAGAAAAATTAAATAAGAGGGATTTGTCACACTTTAAGTTTTCATTCTTAAGCATAGAAGAACTTCAAGAGCCTACACTTATTGGAGGTGTTGCTTTCATTTCTTTATTGAGAAGATCTCAATACAAATTAATTTATCCACTAACAAGAGATTTGGATGTATTAGCTAAAGACAATAGAGAGGAGCTTGTTTCTAAAGGATATAAGGAATATCCTTTAATATATAAATTAAAAATAGTAGATAATATGCAAGTAGCAAATATTGTACCTTTTACGGTCTTTAGTAAGCGCATATTATCTGATTATAACCTTGATCTTGATGTTTTTAATTCATCTACTACAGTAAGTGGTATACCAACAGAAATCCTTTCAGAGTACAGCATATCTACTAACATATCTATTAAATTTAATTCTGATGAATGTAATTATATAAAATATTATACAAAAATTGATAGTTCGTGTAGTTTTGAAACAGAGGTTAGAGTTTTAAATAACCAAGCATTAGCATCCACATTTCTAACACCACTATCAATAAATGAAAAAAGATCTACTAGGGCTATGCGTTTACTTCTTAATATTGATTATGTAGAGATAGACGAAGCGACTTCATTAATTGCAAATGCAATTAAAGAATCTATAAATAATATTAAAGATGCTTATGATAATATTGATAATAAAGAGTTTAAGAATGCAATTACTAATCTGATTTTAGATCCAGAGACAAATATCCTAATTGCAAAAGTAATATCATATGAAATCTTGATGGGTAAGTGGTCATATAAACCAGGTATAGTGCTAGAAAATTACTTACGCAGAGCATTAAATAAAGCTGCAGAAGGAGATGAAGAAAGAAATAAAGGTAATTATATAATAAAAGAAATTAAAAGAAGACTATAAAATTTATCTTAAGTCATTTATTTCTTCTGGTGTTGCTTGTTGTGAAGTGCTTTCTTGTTTTCCACTTACTACAACAACATCTCCAACGCTCTTTACGCTTTCATATCTTATGCTTTGCTCTTTTAATACTCTTTTTGGATCGCCTTTCATATTTTTCCAAGGTACCAAAAGTAATCTTGTTATAGCACCCTCCTGTAAGTCTAGTATTAAATCCTTCACATTTCCAACATATTGACCTTCTGCACTATAGATATCCATATTATATATTGCAGATAATCTCATCCTATCGCCTCTAGAATATATAATACAAATAGATTAAAAAATCTTTTTTATTAAATGAGGCTTGCATCTACTACTCTTTCATTTTCATCTAATCTAATCAACTTTACTCCACTTGCAACTCTTCCGGTTTCTCTTATAGATGATATTGGTATTTGTATTGATATTCCAGATGAGCTTACTATTAGTAATGCTTCTTCATCTTTTATAAATAATGATTTTACAACACTGCCTGTTTTTTCAGTTATTCTCATTGTTTTTATACCTATACCCCCTCTATGCTGTAGTCTATATTCACCTATATTAGTAATTTTGCCAAATCCATTTTCACTTATTGTTAATATATTACCGCTTTCATTGCATGCAATTATATTCTGCGCTTCGTCCTGAGCTTTAAGCCTTATACCTCTTACCCCCTTTGCTACTCTGCCCATTTGTTTTACTTCGCTTTCTTTAAATCTTAAAGACATACCAAGCTTTGTAGTTATTATTATATTCTCTTTTTCTTTGTAAACAATTGCATCTTTTACTTCATCATTTTCATCTATTTTTATCGCTATTATACCTGTAATTCTAGGGTTAGAGAATAATAATAAAGGCATTTTCTTTATAATTCCTTTTTTAGTTAGTATTATGATATTAGAATTGAAATCATCCAATGAGACAATCTTTACTATTTTTTCATCGTTTTGCAAGTTAATCAAATTATTTATTACTTTGCCTTCTGCATACCTTTGCATTTCAGGTATCTCATAAGCTTTAATCCAATATGCTCTGCCTTTGTTTGTCAGTGCTAATAAGTAATTTCTATTTTTTGTTGTTATTACTTGCTTTACATAGTCTCCTTCGCTTATTTTCATTGATATTATTCCTTTTCCTCCTCTCATTTGTAATCTATATTCGCTAAGTGGTAATCTCTTTACATAGCCTTTATTAGTTATTAATATAACTACATCTGTATTTATTATTGTATCCTCTTCATTTATCTCATTAAACTCTTCAAACAATAATCTAGTTCTCCTTTCACGTCCATATTTCTTTTTTAGTTCTTCTAATTCATTTTTTATTATGTTATCTATCTCCTCTTGCTTAGATAATATTGTTTCATAATTGTTTATCTTATTTAGTAATTCGTCTTTTTCATTCAATAGGCTTTTATTCTCTAATTTTGTTAATTTGCTTAGTTTCATATCCAATATAGCTTCTGCTTGTTTTTCATTTATTGAAAACTTCTCTATTAATTCCTTCTTTACAGAATTTGCATCTTCACCATTTCTTATTATCTTTATTATCTCATCTATATGTTCTAGAGCGATAAGAAGGCCATCTACTATATTTAACCTTTCTTTTGCTATCTTTAGATCAAATTCTGTTCTTCTTCTTATGACCTCTCTCCTATGCTCTATATAAGCATCGATAAGCTCTAATATATTGAATAGCTTTATTCCATTTTTATATACAGCTAAGTTTATTATAGGATAAGTAATCTCTAATTGAGTGTTTTTATAAAGGAAGTTTAGCATTTGATTTGGATCTATATCTTTTCTTAATTCTATTATTATGCTAATTCCTTCTTTATCACTTTCATCTCTAATATCCTCTATTCCGCTTATCTTTTTTTCTTTTACTAAATCCGCTATTTTTCTTATTAGCATTGCTTTGTTTACTGTATATGGTATTTCAGTAATTCTTATTATCTTCTTTTCATTATTTATCTCTGCATAGGCTCTTATTGTAATTTGTCCTCTTCCTGTTATATAGCCCTCTATAGCATCTTTATTCATTATTGCTATACCTCCTGTAGGAAAATCAGGCCCTTTTATTATATTTATTATATCTTTTATCTCTGCATTTTTATTGTTTAATCTATATATTATTGCATCACATACCTCTGCTAAATTATGTGGTGGTATATTAGTTGCTACACCAACTGCTATACCAGAGCTACCATTTATTAATAGATTTGGAACCTTTGCAGGCAATACTACTGGCTCTTCCTCTGTTGCATCAAAGTTTGGTATAAAATCAACAGCATTCTTTTCTAAATCTTCTAGCATTTCTTCTGCAATCTTTGTTAATCTTACTTCTGTATACCTCATTGCTGCAGGCGGATCTCCATCTATTGAACCAAAGTTACCTTGACCATCAACCAAAAGATAATTTGTTGCAAAAGGTTGGGCCATTCTTACTAATGAATCATAAATAGCAGCATCGCCATGTGGATGATACTTTCCCATGCAATCGCCAACAATCTTTGCACTCTTTTTTGTTGGCTGGTTTGAAAAATTATTTAGATTATACATTGTATATAATATTCTCCTTTGTACTGGCTTAAGTCCATCTCTAACGTCTGGTATAGCTCTACCTACTATAACACTCATTGCATATTCTAAATAACTATTTTGTAATTCTTCTTCTAATCTAGATTTTATTAACTCTGCCATATTAATCATCACACATCTAAGAATTGAACTTCATGTGCATGTTCTTCTAAAAAGGCTCTTCTCTTTGCAACATTTAAACCCATTAATATTGTAAATAATTCATCTGCCTTTTTTGCATCTTCTATATTTATCTGCTTTATTATTCTTGTCTCTGGATTCATAGTAGTTTCCCATAGTTGTTGTGGATTCATCTCACCTAAACCTTTGAATCTCTGCACAGTTACATTGTTTCCTAGTTCATTTAACTTCTTTTGTAAAGAATCATCGCTATAGAAATAATAAATCTCTTTTCCTTTTGTTAGCTTATATAATGGAGGCTGTGCAACATAGATATGGCCTTGTTTAATTAGCTCTGGCATATATCTATAAAAGAATGTTAGAAGCAATGCCCTTATATGACTTCCATCTACATCTGCATCGCTCATTATTATTATTTTTCCATATCTTAGCTTATTTATATTAAATTGTTCTCCAACCCCAGTGCCACATGCTGTTATTATTGCTCTAATCTCCTCATTGTTAAATATCTTATTTGGACTTGCTTTTTCAACATTTAATATCTTACCTCTTAGAGGCAATATTGCTTGTATATTCTTGTCTCTACCTTGTTTGCTAGAACCACCTGCGCTCTCACCTTCTACAATGAATAGCTCTGTCTTTGATGGATCATCTAAACTACAATCAGCAAGTTTTCCTGGTAATATGTTGCTTTCAAAAATACTCTTTTTCCTTGCTAATTCTCTTGCCTTTTTTGCGCTTTCTCTAGCTATTGCTGCACTGATTACCTTCTCTATTATCATCTTAGCATCGTTTGGATGTTCTTCTAAATATCTATAGACAGTATCATATACTATGCTTTCTACAATATTCTTTATTTTTGTATTGCCTAATTTTTCTTTTGTTTGTCCTTCAAATTCTGGATTTGGCATTAATATACTTATTATGCCTACTAAACCTTCTCTTGTATCATCACCTTCTATCTTTGCGTCACTTTTTATCTGGTTTTTTTGCATATAGCTAGTTATAGCTCTTGCCAATCCTGATCTAAAACCTATGAAATGAGTACCACCTTCTGGTGTTTCTATAGAATTTACAAAGCTTTTTACAAGCTCATCATAAGAGTTTACATATCTAAATGCAAACTCAACTACAATATCATCTACTTTTTTATAGGCA
Source organism: Microcaldota archaeon (assembly GCA_023256495.1). Taxonomy (GTDB): domain Archaea; phylum Micrarchaeota; class Micrarchaeia; order Micrarchaeales; family CABMGC01; genus JAGDXY01. The sequence continues at coordinate 9,136 of JAGDXY010000027.1, read as the reverse complement.
TATACATCATTACTTATCTTTGTTTTTTCTTTTGACAATAAGTCTAAAAAGTCTAATATGCCCTTTTCTGAATAAAATTCTTCTGGTTCTTTATCATAATACTTTAGAGTTAATCTTATGCCCTTATTTAGAAAAGCAGTATTTCTAAGCCTCTCTTTTATTGCTTCATAATCAAAGTTTACAACCTGAAATATCTCTTTATCTGGCTTAAATCTTACTGTAGTACCTCTTTCATTAGTTTCTCCTATTATCTCTAGATTAGATATTACATTACCTTTAGAAAATCTTTGTCTATATATTTTGCCATCTCTTTTTACAGTAACTTCTACAAATTCTGATAAAGCGTTGACTACTGTTAAGCCAACACCATGCAAACCGCCAGATACTTTATAAACATCATTATTGAATTTAGCACCTTTGTGCAATGTTGTCATTATTACTTCTAATGCACTCTTGTTGTATTTTGGTATAGTATCTACAGGTATTCCCCTTCCATTATCGCTTACTTCTGCTATATCAACAGAATCCACATCTTTTTCTATTTTAACATCTATCTTGTTTGCATATCCAGCTAATGCCTCATCTACTGCATTATCTATTACCTCAAAAAGCAAGTGTAGCAAGCCATTTATTCCAGTTGAGCCTATATACATTGCAGGCCTTTTCCTTATACCTTCAGGTCCTTCCAATACTATTATTTTAGAAGCGTTATACTCATCGGCCATGTTTACACGAGTTTTTGTGCTTTAGAAATAATAAGCAATTGTTTTGTAATACTGCTCATAGTTGCAGCTAGAGCTACAAGATCTTTTGCTTCTATATCTATAATAAGCTTGTTATTCTCGCCCCTCATTGATAACTTGCTTCTCTTATACTCTTTTATCTTATCAAATAAAGAAAGATAGTAATTTGGTTCTTTATCTAGCTCTAGCTCTAGATAAGCTCTCATTTAATCCTCTCATTCTCTCTTTTGCTAGGTCTATTCTTATAGCTTCCAAAACCTTTGTTTAATATACCTCTATGCTTTCTTCCTGCCCTTGTTAACCCTCTAAAGGCTCTTCCTTTTTTATCAACTATATGCTTATATTCATTATCATTTGTTATTGAAGGATGTGCTCTATCTAATAATATAACTTCATAGAACTTATATACACCATCTTCACCTACATAATAAGAGTTTAATACTTCACAATTTCTATATTTTCTAGCTGCCCTCTCTTCTGCTATTGCTTGGGCTGATTTTCTATAATTAAAGAATCTACCATTTCTAGCAGGTTTTCTTGCATTATCTGGCTTTTCTCTTTTACTAGAACCTTTTCTTACCATTACTCTTACTATTATTACTCCTTGTTTTGCTTTGTATCCTAATTGATGAGCCCTTGCTATATTTGTTGGTCTTTTTACTCTTACTATAGAGCCTTCTTTTCTCCACTTTGCTATCTTTTCTCTTAATAAATCATTTCTTTTCTTATATTCTTCTTGCATTGTTGATAAAATATACTTAGAAGCACCCATTTAAACCACAATAATATTTTGTATATAAAGATATAAATAGTTTAATATATAATATAGAAGTCTTTTCGAGATTAATCTAGCTTTATTTTTTTGAAAATTTTCTTGTAAAGTAGACCGCTAAAGATTATAAATAATCCACCAAAGAATAAAGGCAGTATTGGATCTAAATCGAGGAGATAACCATCAAGAGCACTACTTGTTTGAAACAGTCTTGTAGCTACACCTTGTATGCTTGTAGCTGTTCCGTAATCTTCTTTATCAATTCCATTTATGCTTATCACGCTTCTTGCTGACGTACCAGAACTTACTATAAACGCTCTTATTATATAAAATACGCTTGCAATTAGAATTTTAAATGGTAGAAATACAGATAAACCTATAAGAATCCAAACAATACCTGAAAATATTCTTGAAAAAGACCATCCTGTAAATTCCTCCAGCTCTTCACCATATACACTGTGAACGTGTTTTATTATTATCTTCTCTGTAAATTTTTTCTCCAGACCAAGGGAGAAAAATGAAAAATAGGAATGGGTGTGTATTATGTCAAAATTTCTTGAATATATGTTTGGGAATGATAGAATGTATCTTGGAACCCTTATGAAATCAACACCATCAAAGTTCTCCCTTGAAGGTGTTTCCCTTAGTTTTGAGGTTAGTATTGTAACATCATGCCCTCTTTCCTTCAGTAGTTTTGAGTATCTCCAGACCACCTTTTCAATACCGCCAATGTGCGGAGGTGCTAGGTCTGAAATCTGTAGGATTCTCATTTAACTTTTAAGACCCCTGGACTTCCTCAGGCCCCTTCCCTTCTGACCCGCGGATGTTTTACCCCTGAAAACCCTACCCTTTTGTTTTGTTATCCATGATAGATTTTTATCATTTACTATTGCAGGATGGCTTCTGTCAACGAGAATTACCTCATAATATTTGTAGAGACCATCCTCCCCAACATAGTAGGAGTTAAGTACCTCCATGTTAGGATATCTCCTTGCTGCCCTTTCCTCGGCAATCCTTTTTGTACTCTTCTTCATGGTGATCTTTAGTATTCCCTTTCTCTTTGGCCTTCTGCCTGCCCTAATGGCTGGCTTATTAAGTCCTCCTCTTCTTACCCTGGACCTGACAACAATAATACCCTGTTTTGCCTTGTATCCAAGTTCACGTGCACGGTCCAACCTTGTTGGTCTCTCAATCCTGACCACCGCAGGACCCTTCCTCCATTCTATCATCCTTTGCCACTGCAGCTCTCCTAGCAAACCTTCCCTTGGCCTTTTCCACATCTCACCAATGAAATCGTACATATTTTTTACCATATATATCACCATCGGGCTTCTCCTATGAACATCGCCCTTTTTGGATCAATATTCCTTTTTATAAAAACTTTTCTTCACATTTTTATCAATCAAGTCCAAAAAAATTTAAATATTTTATAAATATAACACATATTGGTAAATTTATAAAGGTGATAAAAATGGCTGATGAGACTCTAACACCAAATGCA
>JAGDXY010000027.1:5052-6110 GCA_023256495.1 Microcaldota archaeon | reverse complement strand
GGAACTGATTAACAAGGGTTACGTAAAAAGGATTGCAAGGCAAAAAAGTGCAGGCTATTACCTTTTAAAATAATCTCACATTCCCCAGAAGGGCTTTTCCCTTCTTTTTATTGATATTATCTCATTTAGTGTTTCCTTTTCCTCATAGGTAAGTTCCATTTCCCTCAGTTTTTTCACATCCATCTCACTTAGATCAGAATAAATGATATCACCGGGCGAAACGTTCCTACCAACAACTGCATCTGAGATTGATACTGCTACCTCCTGCCCCATTATTGCCTCCCTCAATGTCTGATCCTTGTCCCTAATGCTCTTTATTGTACCAAGTGACTTACCCTCAGCATTCATTACAGGCAGATCAGGCTTTATCTTCCCTGAGAGTACCCTGACACCAACTATCGCAGGCTTAGATGTCCTGAAAACGTAGTTTTCAAGTATCTTGAACTTTGCGGGGAAGTTTATCTCTGCCCTCTTTTCCTGTTCTATCCTTTCCTTTTCCCTCTCAATGGTCTCCTTGTATTTCTCTATCAATTCATATAGGACCTTTCCCTCTATTATCTTCACATTTGTTCCAGATCCTATATCCTGTGGAACCCTCACATTATAGGCTATTATTATCTTATTGAGTTCATTCTGGGTGGTTTCAGCATCAACAACATCCCTTTTTGTTACATCACCTATACCTGCCTTTTTCACAGGTACACCAAGGAGATTTAGCTCGTAGTAGAGTGCCTCCAGTGATCCCTTTGCATCGGCCTTTATAACTATGCCATCCTCAGAGAGTTCAAGAGCTAGCTTTGATTCATCCCTTATCTCATTGACAACATTATCAAGGTTCTGTATGTCGGCCACCTTGAGTATTCCACCAGGTATAACATCATCTATATCCGGTGCAGAGATTTTAATACCCGCGGCTGCAGAGACCTCCTTCACCTGCATGAATGGATCCCTTGGGTCCCTTATCTCATCCAGGGGCTTTGGTTTCAGGAGTATCTTCACCTTTGTTATAACTGGTTTGTTTTTCCCCGATACCACTATGGTATCCCCCTTCCTTATTG
>JAGDXY010000027.1:4640-4917 GCA_023256495.1 Microcaldota archaeon | reverse complement strand
ATACCTCTGTGCAAGACCTATGAGAACCAGGAGAAGGTCAGCTATGCCTATCCTAAGTTTTGAACTCACGGGCACTATAGCAACATTCTTTGTAAAATCACTGATCCTATCATACCTCTCAGATGAAAATCCATGGTTGAATAGTTGTTCAGATATTGTATACACAGATCTATCAAGTTCATCCCTAACGAAGTCTGCCTGTTCCTTAATGGCATGAACGAATGGCTTGTTCTGTGAATTCCTCCATCCATCTATCAGGTCTATCTTTGTTGCGGCC
>JAGDXY010000027.1:3204-4630 GCA_023256495.1 Microcaldota archaeon | reverse complement strand
TCAGTATGTTGAGGCTTTCCACGGTCTGCTGCATAACCTTTTCCCTAATATCAACAACAAGTATGGCAAGATCTGAGAGGGATCCACCCCTGGCCCTGAGGGTTGTAAAGGCCTCATGCCCAGGTGTGTCTATGAAAAGCAGGCCGGGTATCTTGAATTTCTTTTCCTTAATAAGTGGCCCGCATATTTCATAAATTGTTTCTATTGGCACCTCCGTTGCACCTATGTGCTGTGTAATACCCCCATGCTCCTTCTTTGCTATGGAGGTGCCCCTTATTGCATCTAGGAGTGATGTCTTACCGTGATCCACATGTCCTAAAACTCCTATGATTGGCTGTCTTATCTTCATCTCCTTCCGTAGAATAAGTAAAGTTTAATTAACTTTTCTTGTTCTATTCCTCTATCCTTGGAGCAAGAAGGAATATGCCATTTCCTTTTCCATCTGAGAATGTGAACTCAATCTTTACGGGATAATCAGTTCCAAGATTTACTGTAACATACTCAGAATTTATGGCCTTTATAAATCTCAGGAGATAATCCACTGGATAGAGGCTCCTCACCTCAGAATCACATTTTAGCTCCTTTAGTAGATCCTTTGGAATTATGAGTTTTGTTGAATCCTCATCACCTGTGGAATAAAGCCTGAACTCTGTTGGTGTTATGTGGAGTGTTATATTATCTGATATGTTCTCAGCGACCTTTATACCACCTGCGAACTGATCAGTGGGTACAACAGCCTTAGCTGGAAGCCCAAGGGAGGGTACCTTAGGAACTGTGATGCTTGAGGGATCTATTGTTGACATGGTCCTGCTGAGGTATCCAACTGTGAGCAGAAGCTTTGAATCCTCCTTTTTTATCTCAATAACATCGTTAGAACTTGTATTCTTAAGAAAATCCTTGATCTTTTCAAGATCCACCCCCACCTCCGTGTCCTCCTCAAGATTGTATTCAAGGAATGCATCCTTGTTGAGGTCCAAAACTATCATCGCCACATGTGCCGGATCAACGCACTTGACGCTCAAACCCTTTTTATTAAACTCAAACTTTGCCTCTGTCACAAGTGTAAGCAGCAGATCCGTAATTTCCTTGAGATCCTTAACATTCATCTTTACTTCCATCCAAGATCACAATCTACCATATTTAATTGGAATATAATAAAACTTTCTTGTTCAGAATTCCCTTATGAATTTTTCCCTCTCCCCCTTTATGGTAGCGTCAAGACCCATCTTTGAGGTGATATCATTCTCATACCTGCTTGGGTCAAGTGAACTTCCCCTTTCCTTTATTATGACAAGGTCCCTGTCCGCTTGGAACCTTGTGGCTATTGCCCATTCAACATCCTCAACATTTCCAATATCAATATCTTCATCAACTATCACCACATGCTTAAGGCTTCTATGACCTCTGAAGGCCGCCATTATGGCCC
>JAGDXY010000027.1:2393-3194 GCA_023256495.1 Microcaldota archaeon | reverse complement strand
TATGGCCCTCTTTCCATCATCACTATTCCTTTTTTTAATCTTCACAGCTGCATGTAACCATGAGTTACCACCGTATGTTAGCCTTACATCTATAACATCAATACCCTCCTTCCTTATCTCATTGTATATGGTGGGTTCCCTTGGCATTCCCATGAGATTGTAATGTTCATATCCCCCGGGTAAAAGTATATGGAATATTGGATCCCTGGATGTGTACAAGGTATCAAAGACAACTATTGGCTGATTCTCCTGTACATCATAGGTCCTGGTGATATCAAGGAAGGGCCCTTCCCTCCTGCATTTTTCAGATGTTATCACACCGCTGAATACATACTCTGATTCGTAAGGTACGAGTATACCATTATCCATTCTCACCATTTTTTCCCTTTCACCTAGGGTTCTTTTCCTTAGGGAGGATGCTATCCTTGATTCATCCACAGAATATTCAACCGATGTAGCAGCGGCTATGAGGAATGTTGGAAATGCTCCCACCACAAGTGAAATTTTTAATTCCTCTCCATGGGACATTGCATCATTGTACATCCTGTACAGATCCCTTGGAACTAGCCTTATGGCAGCCCTCTTATGGTCAAGTACCATGAATCTGTGGAAGGAAACATTCCTTTTATTTCCATATTCTGAAAATACTATACCACTAGTTATGTAATTTGAGCCATCCCCCCTGAAATACCTGGGTATTGGTAAATCCCTTAAAGAAAAATCGGCAGTTTTTAAAAAATTTCCATCAACAATTGAATAATCCTCTGGTTCATTTATTGATTCCGCAATCTTATAAAGTAG
>JAGDXY010000027.1:1871-2383 GCA_023256495.1 Microcaldota archaeon | reverse complement strand
CACGTTTCCCGCGGCCTCATACCCATCAAGATCCTTAAAATAAACGGGGTTCCTTGGATATTTTAAAAGATATTTTGTAAGCTCAAGATCCTTACCTACCCTTTCATTTATTACAACTGTATCCTTAAGGGATTCCAATATCTTCCTGTACATGGGAGGAAGATTGCACTTCATCTTAATATTTTTATCCATGATCAATATTGCGTAGAATTATGCTAAATATTGGTGTACTGAACATACAGGGAGACGTATCGGAGCACGGGGAGATGTTAAAAAAGGCTTTCGCTGCTTCCGGTATATCTGGGAACGTCATCTATGTAAAGGACAGGAAGGACCTGGAGGATGTTGTGGGCATAATCATACCCGGGGGAGAGAGTACAACAATCTCCAGGTTATTAAGGAGAACAGGTCTATTTGAAGAAATAAGGAGAAGGGCATTGGATGGTTCACTTGGTGTTATGGGCACCTGTGCTGGAACCATAATAATATCCAAGAATACGGGGGATCCCAGG
>JAGDXY010000027.1:956-1861 GCA_023256495.1 Microcaldota archaeon | reverse complement strand
CAGGGTAACACCCATGGGTATAATTGATATAGATATAAAGAGGAATGCATACGGAAGACAGTACTCTTCATTCCAGGTTATGCTAGATATAAAGGGCCTTGATTCACCATTTCCCGCAGTATTCATAAGGGCTCCCGTTATAGAGAGAGTGTACAGTGATGTTGAGATAATGGCAAAGTACAATGATGACATCGTATTTGTGAGAAAGGGGAATATATTTGCATTAACATTCCATCCTGAGCTGACAGATGATTACAGGATACATAAGATGTTCATTGAGGGTGTGGGGGGTATTTCCACTGGAAAAGAATGATTTATATCCAAATAGATTATACCTAATGAGGTGATTGTTATGGCCAAAAAAACACCACTCTATGATGAGCATGTTGCACTTGGAGCAAGAATTGTTGAGTTTGCAGGTTTTTTAATGCCCCTTGAGTACACGGGCATAATAGATGAACATCTTACCGTAAGAAATAATGTTGGCATATTCGATGTATCACATATGGGTGACATTGTAATAGAGGGTAGTGATAGTGAAAAATTCCTAGATTATCTATTACCGACTAAGATATCAGATATGCAAAATTTTGAGGCAAAATATTCAGCATACCTGAATGAGAAGGGAATAATGCTTGATGATACAATAGTTTATAAGGTAAATAAGGAGAAATTTTTATTGGTACCGAATGCAGCTACAGCGGAAAAGATATACAGATGGATCATGGATAAATCTTCAGGTTATAACATCAAGATCTATGATAGATCCCTTCTGTATGCAAGTATAGCTGTACAGGGTCCTAAGGCACAAAAATTAATGGAAAAATTAACAAATTATGATTACTCCAAGATGAAACCATTCCACTTTGATTTCATTTCATTCATGGATATTGAGAACAGGGGAG
>JAGDXY010000027.1:0-946 GCA_023256495.1 Microcaldota archaeon | reverse complement strand
GATGGTTTTGAATTAATATTCCCAAATGAATATGCTGTTGAAAGATGGCAATCCTTACTTGATTATGGTAAAGATTTATCCTTAAAACCATGTGGTTTAGGTGCAAGGGATACCCTAAGGATGGAGAAGGGAATGCTCCTCAGTGGAACAGATTTCAACATGGATAGAACACCAATAGAGGCATCAATATCATGGATAATTAATTATAACCATGATTTCATAGGAAAAGAGGCACTTTTGGAGATGAAGAATAAGGATCATGAGGTTTTCAGGGGATTTAAGATGATTGATCAGGGTATACCAAGGCATGGTTATGGTATATACAAGGATAATGAGAAGGTAGGTGTAATAACGAGTGGTACCATGTCACCTTCTCTAAAGATAGGAATAGGTCTTGGATACATTAAAAAGGATATAAAAGTGGGTGAAACTGTACTCATAGATATAAGGGGTAAGAAACAGAGAGCAGAGGTGACTAAACCAAAGATACTTCCATAGGAAATGGGGGGGTCTGCCCTTGATACTATCATCAAAGGATGGTAAATATAAAAGGGAAGTGAATCCATGTAGGATGGCGGAGGAACCATTAACTTTTGGTATTCCAATAAAACTTTCAGATGAGCTATGGAGGATATTGAAGGAAGATAAGGAATTCAATCTGAATGGAAGAATATGTAAAATAGTACAGGAGATAGATATAGGAGAAAATATGACTCATTACCCTATTGTTACTCTTTTCATAGATGTATGAAAGGTAAATCACAACATCATCCCAGGTAAGATCTGCCCTTTCCAGTTCATGAACTATCTCAGAGGATATCTTATTTAGAATTTCCTTCGTACCCCTCTTTATGCCTATGGAAGCCCAGTCGTCCCCTCTCATAATTACTGAATTAATTCAGAATATTTAAAAATTCCCCTTATAAGTTTTATAAAATTTATAAAT
>JAGDXY010000021.1:28361-40669 GCA_023256495.1 Microcaldota archaeon | reverse complement strand
TAATAATCTTATTGAATTAAGATTAAAATAATTATTTAAAAAGAAATTTAAGCATGTAATTTTTAATAAGATTAATGTATGCAATAGAATTATATAATGTAACTAAAAAGTTCAATAATTTTACTGCAATAGATAACATCTCTTTTAAACTAAAAAAGAAAGATATGCTAATCCTAATAGGACCTAATGGGGCCGGAAAAACTACATTAGAAAGATTAATCTCTGGTCTTTATCTACCTACCTCTGGCGATATCTTTGTTTTAGGAAAGAATACTAAGATTTTTTCTAATTATAGGAATTCATTTATAGGTTATGTTGGAGAAAACTATGCCTTATATGATAATCTAACTGTAAAATCAAATTTACTTTTCTTCTCATCCCTTTATAAACTAGACCCTAATATATCTAATGACAGAATAGAAGCATTGTTAAAAGAATTCAATGCAATAGAATTTCTAAATACTAAAGTAGGTAATCTAAGCAGAGGAACAAAGCAAAAAATAGCTATTTGTAGGGCCCTATTATTTGAGCCAAGAGTACTTATCTTAGATGAGCCCACTGCATTTCTAGATCCTAATTCAGCAGAGATATTAAGAAGAAAGCTTATAGAGCTAAAGAAGAATACAACTATTATATATGCTACTCAAAGACTAGATGAACTTACTAGATTGAATGGAAAGATCTTATTGCTAAACAAAGGAAGAAAAGTAGCTTTTGGTAATTTAGAAGAAATATTGCATATATTGAATGGCATAGAAGTAGAGATAGTAGTGGCGAGGAATTTATCAAAAGAAGAGATTAGAGCACTTAGTGATTTCTATGTATATAACAATAGAATAGTAATAAAACTAAAGAGACTTGCTGATCTGCCTAAAATAGTAAAGGAGATAAGCAATCTTAATTTACCTATACTAACTATAAATTATATTAATTATGAATTAAATCTATGAATGATATTATGGATTACAAAAGAGTTTATGCAATTGCATTAAAAGATTTAAAAGAGGCATTTAGTAGCATAGAGGTATATGGGCCTATGCTTGGCTTGCCTTTATTCTTCTCAGTATTCCTACCATTCTTTACTGTTTATGTATCACAATATGCATCTACTCAATTGGCTTCGCGTATATTTGGCATTTCCTCTATTTCTACACCTGAGAATGCAAAGTTTTTGTTTATACAATACTTTGCAATAAATATACTAGGACCAATATTCCTTAGTATGCCAATAATAACAACATCTGTTTTAGCAGCAGATAGTTTTGCAGGTGAGAAAGAAAGAAAAACAGCAGAAGCCTTGTTAACTTCTCCTATAACAAGCACAGAACTATTTCTGGGTAAGATATTAGCATCTTTTGTACCTACATTTATAGTAACTATTGCTATATTTATAATCTATGCCTCTATAATAAATTACTATACCATATCTCTTTATTCAAAAGTTCTGTTTCCTAATACAATGTGGTATTTAATGCTATTAAATGCACCTTTTCTTATAGGCTTGACTATTGGCATTGTAGTAGTAATTTCATCTAAAGTAAAAGGAATAAAAGAAGCTCAGCAGATAAGCGCATTGATTGCATTGCCAATATTAATAATGCCTTTTTCAATAATTTTCAATATATTCAAATTTGATACTGTGTTTCTTATTTTACTTGCACTTTCTTTATTTATCTTAGATATATTGATCTTTTATATAGGAGTTAAAACATTCAAAAAAGAATCTCTAATCTCTATTTAGCACTTAGTGTCTTTATAAATTCAAGCACTTCCTTTTCATGTCCTCTCGGATTTACTTTCTTAAATACTTTTACTACTTTGCCATCTTTTATTATGAATGTAGTCCTTAATGTACCCATACCAAAAGGTCTTTTTCCATATGCACCATATTGCTTTATTACTTTACTATCCTCATCGCTTAGCAATAAAAAGTTGAGGTTATATTTGCTTTTAAACTTTTGATGTGATTCTATGCTATCTTTACTTATTCCTATCACTACAGTATTTAGCTTATTTAGTTCATCTAATACTTTGTTAAAGCCATTTGCTTCTATTGTGCAACCTGGTGTATTGTCTTTTGGATAGAAATAAAGAACCACTATTTTGTCTTTGAAATCACTTAATCTATGTAAATTTCCATTCTCATCTTTTAATTCAAAATCCGGTGCTAAATCTCCTTCCTCTACCATAAATACTCTTTGATTAACTATATATTAAAAGATATTTGAAAAACCACTTTACCAATTTACCAAGGTACCTCTTTGAGACCTATGAGATAAGCAATTATATTTGTTATCCTATGTAATAAGCCTGTAAGAATTATTATTAGCAATAATCCAAATATATCTGGCATATGACCAAATGGATAAGCAAGCAATAAAGCAAAGACAAAGAATAAATATTGATCTAATAAAGGTATTGATGCGCCTTCTTTTATATCAAATTGTCTTTTTATAAAACTACCTAAAAGATCACCAATATGTGTACCTATTGATTCCATAATGCCAATGATAAGCATATAAGGCAAGAATATAGATTCTATAAATGCAATTAATATACCAAACAAAATACCAGCAATTAATCCTCTAATTGTTTTATGATTTCCAAATATAGGCTTATTTCTAAACTTTTTTCCAAAATCTATGGGCTTACCTCCACCAAATATTACTGGAGCACCATTTGCTACATAGGCAGGTAATATATAAATAATAGGATAGACGATTTCATTTATTATTGACATCTGCTCTGCCTTCTGCAAATGATTTTGAACCGCCAACCTTAAAGCCTTTGAACTCTTTTGCTATCTCTATTGCGCTCTCTTTTCTATTAGGACCAACTCCACAAACCAGATAACTTTTACTCTTTACTATTACTATAGAGTTTTTAAATTGATTTACAAGTTCATGCGCTAGTTTTCTAAGACCTTTTTCGCTTAGATCTATATCAATCTCAATTCTTTCTTTTTCTTTTATGTTTTCTTTAATCTTATCTATTATAATTGATTCATATTCATCTATTTTCTTATTCAATTCCTTATTATCCTCTACTATACTCTTTGCTTTTTCTATTATCTCCTCTTCTTTCGAATTAAATATAGACTTAAGATCCTTTATTATATTGTTTTCTTTTTGGAAATATTCTAATGCAGCTTTTCCAGCTACAAACTCTATTCTATCTACACCATCGTGTAATCTATAAGAATTGATTATCTTTATAATACCAAGCATATTTTCTTTTCCATTTACATGCGTTCCACCACATGCTTCTGCATCTATCAGATTGTCTTTTAAATCCGTTATTACTACTATTCTAAGCTCTTTTGCAGGAACTCCATGTCCTTGATAAATAGAGAAACCATATTTGGCTTCTGCCTCGCCTCTTTGCATAATATCTGTTTTTACCTTAATTCCATTCAAGATCCAGTTATTTGCCAAATCCTCTATTCTCTTTAACTCTTCTTCGCTTATCTTATCATAATGTGCCACATCTATATGCGCTTTATCAAAATCTTTCATTGCACCCTCTTGCCATGCATGAGGTCCAAGAATTTTTCTAGAAGCAGCGCTTATCAAATGAGTTGCAGTATGATGCGCCATTAACCTATCTCTCCTTTCCTTATCTACTTTTGCATGAACTATAGATCCTTCTTTAAGACTTACTTCTTCATTTGCTATGTGCACTATTACATTTCCTACTCTTTGAACATCAATTATTCTATATTTATCAATGAATCCTTGATCTGCTTTTTGACCGCCACCTTCTGGATAGAAAGGTGTTTTATCTAATACAATTATATTATTTTTTGCATAGATTACTTTTGAGTCACTTTCTAATGTTTCATAATAAATAGGTTTAGTTGGTTCTAGGTCAGGTATATTAATCTTCTTTTCTTTTTTCTCTTCTTTTACAGCAATGCTCTCTATTATTTCTTCATATACCTCATCAGAAATCTCAATATTTCTATTCATTTCCTTTGCTTTTCTTTCTATTAATTCTGGTGTTACTCCATAACTCTCATATAGCTTCTTGATTGTATCTTTTGTTATCTTATTTTCTTTTATATAAGTTTCTATGATTTTATTTGCTTGTATCTTTGCTTTTTCATATCTTTCTTTTTCTATATCAATTACTTTATCAAAAGTTTCAAAATTATCCATTAGTTCAGGATATAACTCTTTTAGATCTTCTGCTATTAACCTTGCAATTTGCTTTAGGTCTATATTTAATGAATATCTCTCTATAAAATCTAAAGACCTTCTTAATATTACTCTTAGATTATATCCACCGCCAATATTAGAAGGCAAAGCCCCATCTGTTATAGCAAATAGCAATGTTCTTACATGATCAAGAATTCCATAAATTGCTTGCAAAGGTCTTATTACTTTCTCAAAGTCCTCTTTTGTAATACCAACTCTCTTTATTATATTGATCTCATCATTTAATAGATTTTTGCTTTCTTCAGCATCAAGAGATGATGAATAGGAAAAGAACTTATTTATTACTTCCTGTTTTTCTGAATAATTTAGATTTATCTCTTTTTCAATTTTCTTTAATATATTAAAGAACGTTGCCTCATATGCAGTGCTTAGACCTGTGTAGTACCAAAGCAATCTTTCAAATCCCCAACCAACATCTACTACTTTGCTTTTCAATTCTCTAATTTCATTATTAATATATTCAAATTGGGTAAATACACTATTTACTAATTCCAATCCTTTTGAAAATGTCTCTAATGAAGGCCCAAATTCTGAAAAGTCTGGCATTGCCCAGACATCTTCATGGTATATTATATCTTCTTTTTTAATATTCATTACTTTAGTAAGGAATTCAAAATTTAGTCTAATAGTTTCATCACGCCAATAACCTGCTTGAGGCCAATCAAAAGCAGTTTGATTTGCCATCATAAAGCTAGTAAAATGCCTACCAGTCACTCCTACATTTCCTATATCATTAAATCTTAAGCATATTTGTGGTACTAGCAAAGGATTGGCTGGATATTCAAATGTCATCTTGCCTCCTTCTATTCTTTGGAAATCTTGTATTCCTGCAATAGTAAAATATAAGTCTTGTCTCCATCTACTAACTACTGGATATCTCTTTATTATTGCATGCCTGTTTTCTTCAAAGAAATTTTTCATTCTTTTCCATAATTCAATATAGCTTATATTATTTGGTTTTTCTTTGAAAAACGAATAAGGATTATGTGCTGGATCACCACAAATATCACGATCTTCAATGCTCCAAAAATATTTGCCACAGATTTTGCACTGATGTCTCTTGAATCCTTCTTTTTCAAATAACTCTACTCTATAGTACTTTTCATATTCCTTAGAAAACTCCTTCCTTAATTCTTCTTTACTTATTGACATATAGATGCGCCCATACCTTACATTTATCTCTAAAGAACTCACATCTTAAGCATTTCCAAGACTCTTCTTTACTAACTGGATTTGCCTCCCTTTTATTCAACCAATAATCTATTGCATATCTCAGCTTATTTTCAATCTCTTCTTTATTATACTTTACTTCTATTGTTTTTATTAGCCTTTTTGTATCCCTCTCATAGTATCTTATAAATAGCGTATCTCCTAGCTTCATATTGCTAAATTCTTCAAATAGCTTTTTGTATATGCCTTCTATGCTTTTTAGCTCTTTATCTAAATTTATCTTTTCTAAATCTCTCTTGAATTCTTGAGATAATTCTAAACTATTTATATCATATAATGAATTAAAATCATTAATTGTATACTTTCCTTCTACCAATTGATCCAATACATATTTGTATAGCATAACTTGTATTACGTGTATTTGATTTAAATATGATCTAACATTTTCATTATTGCTAAATCCTTTTTGCAGATTATTTTCTGTTTTATTTTCTACTATAAATATCTTGTCATTATTCATATTAAGTTCATCAATCTTACCAACTAAAGGCACTTTATTAAATAGACCTCTTACAGGCAATTCTCTGCATATACCTTTTGTATTTAATGTTTTCAATGAAAAGTAGCTCTCATAGCCCTCTTTGTATATATAATCTGCAAAATTCCTTGCTACTATAGGTAAGTGTACAAATACTTCTTCTCTAAGCATCTCATGGAATTTTCTACCTTTTTGCATAGGATAAGAAGGCTTTATTCTATATATATGGCTAAGCTCTACCTTCTTTTCGCACCAAAATTGAAATGCTAAGTCTGTTATATTCACTGCATCTATATGAAAGCGTAAATCCATATAAATTCCTCAGTCTGCCTAACATTCTTCACAGCATAGCTCAGCGATCACCAATTTCATCATTATAAAGCATTTGTTTTTTAAGCTTAAAATTCTATCTCTTAATAGTTTATAAAATTAATTTTTAAAATTATTAAATGATTAAATGTTGAGTTCATACAAGCTATATATCTTTGACTTTGATGGAACTATAAGAAAGCTAAGAGTGACTTCGTATATAACTTCTATATTTAAGATAAGATATAAGAGATTTTATCTTTCCAAATATAAAATAAATAATATAAATTTAGAAGTAATTGAAAAAGAGTATAAGTTTTTTGCAAAATTCTATGGGTTATTTGCTGGTATTTTACCACCAAGAATGATTGAGAATGTAGATTCATTTATAAACCTGCTTAAAAATGATAAAAAGAAAATAGCTATATTCAGTGATTCAAAGGCATTTGTTATAGTAAAGGATTTAAGAAAAATGGGTCTAATTGATTATTTTGATTACATATTATCTGCTGATCTTTTAGATCGATACAAACCAAATCCAAGCGGATTAATCTATCTATTAAATAGATTTAAAATTGACAAAAGAGATGCAATATATATAGGGGATATGCCTGTAGATATAATAACAGCTAAATTAGCAGGTATAGATTCATGTGCTGTATCTACAGGCTTAGGCAATATAAAGAGTTTAAGATGGGCTAAGCCTAATTTTGTTTTTAAAGATTACAATGAGATAATAAGAGCATATAAAGGCTAAGGTAAGAATTCTTGATTTTTTATTTTATTTCTTATATAATCATCAACAAATGTTAGTCTAGGTGCTTGTAATGTATCTTGCTCTAGTTTCTTCTTTGTCTTAATTACCTTTTCTAATTCATCTACCCATTCTTTATGCTTTTTAATCCATTCATAATTAAGCATTTCTTGAGCCCTTTTTATATCTACTTCTTTTGCAGCTATGGTTAATTTTTTCAAAAAATCATATTCCTCTAAATCAGACATTGTAACTCCAATAAACTTTGCTTCTGGTGTTGCTATTTCTTTACCAATATATGCTAAGTTTATACTACCTGTCTTTATTGTCCAATATATATACCAACCCCATGCATCTGCATCTGTAAATACATAAATTGGTAAGCCCATATCTGCAAATTTCCTTATTAACCTTCTAGTTCCTCTTGCTGCTTGTCCCTGTGGAGTTATTAAAATAGCATCCTCTTTTTTCCAAAAGCCATCTTCATTAAGCCTCTGCCAAATAGCATCTTTTTCTACTACTAATACATATTTTGCCTTAATATCAACAAACTTTATTTTATTGTCTACATCGCTTGGTATTGCCCAACCACTTCTTCCTTGTTTTGTTCCATCTATTTCTGTTGTCTCTCCTCCAAACTCATCTATTATTTTTAAATTACCTACTAGTACGCCTTTTCTATTAGCATATAGATTAAAATCCTCCCTTTTCATTCTCAATGCAGCTTCTAAATCCTCTATTAAATCATTAGATTCTTCTTCTTCTTTGAATAGCGTTTCATCTATATCTTCTCCAAGCGAATATTTTAGCTGATAGAATAAACCCCTTATTGTTGTATGCAGATTTTCTGTTAAGAACTTATGACACTTTGCTGCTATTGCTATTGTTTGCATAAATCTCTTTGATTGTGCTACATTTAAGAAGTTTCTTTCTTCTTCTGCATTTCCAAGCCTTAAGAAATTTGCACTTTCATCAAATAGTATATTAGACCTAGTTCTACTTATTGTAGTAAATTTAGGTGGCTTATTTTGATTTATCTCGCTTACTAATCTTCTTGCAAGTTCCTCTATCTTACTCTTTGCTTCCTCGCTCATCATCTACCACCAAAGGAGGATTTTCCTTATTACTATTTTTAATATACTCCTCTAAATCTTTTATTATTTTGTTTCTTCTTTCTGATTCCTTTAATGAGTACTTTAATACCTCTGCAATATTGCTTACAGGTATTATCTCTATCTTTTTCTTTTCTTCATCTTCTAAGAAAAGATCATCTTTGTTCATTGCAGGTATTATTACTTTACTTAACCCAGCATCTATAGCTGCCTTTACCTTACTACTTACCCCACCTACAGGTAAAACATCACCTCTAACAGATAATGAACCTGTCATAGCAACGCTTTGATCAACAGGTATTCCTTCTAATGCTGAGACAACTGCAACTGCTACAGATACGCTTGCACTATCGCCTTCTACACCTGCATAGGTTTGAAGGAATTGTATGTGTATATCATATCTACTTATATCTCTGCCCATATGCCTCTTTATTATAGCGCTTATATTCTTTACTGCTTCTTGCGCTATAGTTCCTAATTTTCCTGTTGGTATCAATTTGCCTTCTGTTCTAGAGCTTGCAGGTGTCACTTCTGCCACTATAGGCAAGACAATACCTGCATTAAAATAGCTTGTGCCTATTACTGCTAAGCCGTTTACTCTACCAATAGAATAGCCTTTGTTTTTGAATACGCTATATTCTTTATTATATTCAATAGCCTCTTGTACTACCTGTGCTTCTAATGGTGATGCATAACTAATTGCTTTTATTACATCATCTTTTTCTACTACTCTTTTGCCTTTTTCTTTTGCTATATCACCAGCAGCTCTTATTAATCCACCAAGATCTCTTAGTCTTAATGTCAAATGGCCTTTTCTTCCACTTCTTTTTCTAGCTTCTTCTAAGATAACCATACAGGCATCATAAGAAAACGGTGGTATATTGCCATCCTTTTTTACTTCTTGTGCTATAAAACGTATCAATGCCTCTCTATTCTTTTTTGTGTCTGGCATGCTCGATCTCATATAAACTTCATAGCCATATCCCCTTATTCTAGATCTTAGTGCAGGATGTATTCTTTCTATATCTTTTGGATTTCCTGCCGCAACCAATATAAAGTCACAAGGCACTGGCTCTGTTCTTACTAAGGCACCAGAGCTATATTCGCTTTGCCCTGTTATTGGATACTTCTTTTCTTGCATTGCAGTTAATAATTCTTCTTGTGATTTAAAATCAAGATTAGCAATTTCATCTATATATAATACACCTTTATTTGCTTTGTGGATAGCACCACTTTCTACTCTTAGATGAGCAGGTGTTCCTAAACCACCGCTTTGTAATGGATCATGTTTAACATCACCAAACAAAGAGCCTGCCTTTGCACCTGTTGCATCTATAAAAGGTGCATGCTTCATGCCCGTATTATCTACTATTAGTTTTGGCTCGTTGCTATCAAAAATACCAATCATGCTAGCATTTCTTCTTAAACTAAATGTGAATAATTCAGAAGATGCAAATATTAGCAAGCCAAGAACTAAAGCAGCTAGTATAAATATCAAATAGCTATGCAAAAAGAATAAAGATATTAATGCAAAGAAAAATGCAGCCATTAAAGTAATAGAAACGAAAGGACTAATTAAATTTGTATTATCTACTTTTAGTTTTTGTCTTTCTTCTCTAAGTATCTTTCTTCCTTGACCTTCGCCATCTACTTTACCATCTGGATAAGTTTTTACTACTTTTATAATAGGCCTATTTTCATCTATTGGATTTTTATATACTAATACATCTTCTAGATCTGTATTGGGTAATAATTCAGCCATTGCTTGTGCTAGCATAGTTTTTCCTATACCTGGCTCGCCAATTAATAAAACATTTCTATGTTGTTTAGCTGCTCTTCTTATTATTTCTACAGCATGTTCTTGTCCTATGATTTGATCAATTAGCTTATTAGGTATTTTTATTTCATCAGTCGTTTTAAAAGTTTTCATATAATCTATTATTATATAAAATAAATATTTAAAACCGTCCTAACTTTCAATATCTTTTTGCATTTATCTTAAAAAAATCAAAAGAGAGTAAATAAGATATAGCTTACGGTTGCGATAGTAAAACCTATCTTTTGCAAGTCTGTTATTCTTTCTTTATAAATGATATAGCCAAAAAGCCATACTATAATTGGATCTAGAGTAAGTAATATGCTACCTAAAGTAAGTTGGTGTATATTTGCTATAAATCCAAATATACTATTTGCTGCGCCATCTGCTATACCTGCAAGTAATATAAGAATAATTATAGAAGCACTAAATTTCTTATTTTCTTTTTTAATGAAGCATAAACTCAACAAAAAACTGGTGATTCTTGCTATACTCAATATTGTAAGATAATTATTGATATTTGAAAAAATTATAAATACCAGCCAATAAGAGGTCCACGAAATATTTCCAACCAATGAAGGAACCAACTTTTTATCAATCTTTATTTTATCATTTATTAATATTAAGGATAGGCCCGTAATAATAAAAATAGAGAGTATATACCTATAAAGGCTTAAATATTCGTTTAATACAAGCAAGCCAAAAAGTGCGAGTATTATTGGTTGTATTTCTACAATTATAAAGCTATTCGATACTCCCCTATATTTAACAGATTGATATACAAGATAATAACCGAAGAATAGGAATATACCAGAAATAATTCCTGAGAAAATAGATAAAAAATCAATTTTAAATGTAGAGATAGTTATATTTAACAAAAATATAGGTACTATTCCTATTGCTAAGATCAATACTATTGATATGTCTTTGCCCAGTCTTTTAATAAATACTTTTGAGGCTATATCATCAAACACCCAAAATAAAACAACGATTAGGCTAAGCAGTATTACTTCTAGCATATATTAGATTTTGGCTTAAATATTTAAAAAGAATAAGAAAATGAAAAATAAGAAATGTTTAGTACCTAATTACATCTTTAATATATTTTAGATTCAAATACTTCATTACTACTTCATATTCATCGCTGCTTATAACATTATTTTGCCTTAGCTTTAAAGCCCAATTAATAATAGTTTCTTTCTCATCTTCATTATTTATTATTCCGTATTTTTTGAGATAATCTACACTTTTTATTACAAAGTTAAGGAATGGATATATACCCTTTATTCCTAGTTTTTCATATATATCTTGAAGGTCATATGTTTTGCCAAAGTAGTTTTTTAGTGTTATTCTTATATCGTCACCATCTTTTTCTCTTAGATTATTTACATTTATTTTTGCAACAATTAACAATATAGGATTTATTACTTTAATTGCATTTTGATCATTATCTTTTGCTAATTTTACTTCTTTTTTTAATGGATTTATCTTTATTGCTGTATTTATTATTGTTTTGATTGGCACTCCTCCTAATTTGCCATGACCCGCAGTACCAATTAAATCTATCTCTACCAGACCATTTGGTACCCCCGGAATACCATATACCTCAAATCCTATTAATATACCATTCTTGTTATATTTTGCTTTAAAATTTTTGTTTTTTGTAAGGAATTCATTTAGCTCTTTATCACCTTGTTTTAATACTTTATCTGTAACAACGTCTATATCTCTTGTTGGCCTTGTCTCCATTGAATTTAGTATATTAACTGCTCTTCCTCCAACAAGTGCATAATTTGGCCCTAACAACTCTGCAAGCGGCAGCATTATCTCTTTTAAAAAAACAGGCCTTGGTATATTGTAGCTTACCTCATATTCGTGCATAAGAAATTTTTATATTTAGTCTTTATAAATATAGCACCTCTGCTTATACCCTTATATGTTTGGTTAAAATTATATTCTCTGCAACAGTAATCCATAATGATATGGTCCAGGAACAAATTCCTTTACTAATTTAAAGTCTTTAAAAACATCGAGATAATCTTCCTTACTCATTCTTATATGTATTGGTGGCCCAAAAGATGTTTCTTCTTTTTTCCAATCTATTATTATTACTATACCATCAGCCTTTAGAATTCTCAATATCTCTTTATAAACATTGCTCCTATTCATATCGTGAAAAGAATTAGCAAGCAACACTATGTCTATACTATTATCTTTTAGTGATGTATGAGCAGCATCTTCATTTAGAAATATAATATTATTTGCTTTTATTTCCTCCTTTGCTTCTTCTATAGCAAACCTGTTTATATCTATACAATAGACTAGAGATGCAAGGTCTTTTAGATATTTACAATAAAAACCATTACCACACCCTAGCTCAGCAACAACATTA
>JAGDXY010000021.1:0-28351 GCA_023256495.1 Microcaldota archaeon | reverse complement strand
CCTTGGTATATTGTAGCTTGCCTCACATTCGTGCATAAGAAAAATTTATTCCCTAGTCCTTATAAATATACAACATTTGTTTATATCTCTATTTGTTTGGTTAAATTAATATTTCCTTAATAATAAGCCATAATGATATGACTCAAGGATAAATTCTTTTATTAAAGAATAAGTAAAGAGTTAGTGTGCCATAATTATGGTCACATAGACCACTCAGACGCAAATGCATTGTTCAATATTGCATTGTATCAGCATTTAAATGGCATGAGTCAATTACATGCAGATAGTGATGCATGCGAATGGAGCTTGTACTCATCAAATGACAACGTTAGGAATTAGAGCTACTATGAACCTTTAAATTAAGTGGGCATAAGCCAAAAAGAATCACGAATTTATTAATGAAGAATGTCAGCGCAACCTAACTCTGCAACAGCATCTTCTTTATTTATGATCTCTTTTAAGTAGCTTTTAGGCTCTTCTAATAAGCTATCTAAATGCCTATGGTGGTTCATAATTACAATTTTTCTATCAATTCTTTTATTAGTTCTATTCTTTTTTTCTCTTCATTATTTAAGTTTTCTTCTTGTTCTAATGCTTTAATCTCATTTAATATTTTGTCTTTTATTTTATCTTTGCTCTCATTTCCATTGTTTTGAGCTAATATTTTTTTAAAAGGAAACCATTCTTCTATTTCTTTTAGCAGCTCTTTTCCTTGTTCTGTTATTTCATAGTATCTGTTATTATCCTCTTCAATTCTTTTTAGATAACCATTGCTAACTAGCCTATCTAATTCAAAATATACGTGCCCTGGTGAAGGCCTCCAATATCCATGGCTTAGCTCTTCTATTCTATTCATTATGTCTGCTCCTTTTATTCTATCCCTACTTGCCATCTCTAATATAAAATACTTTAGACCAAAACCATATCTGTAGCCTCTTTCTTTTCTACCAAAACCTATACCCATATGATGGCCATGCCCTATATGCCATTCATCTTCATGCATAGTATCACCTATCTAATTTAGATATCTATATTAGATTATCTAAAATAGATATAAAAATCTTTCTATTAATTTATTTTACTTAACTTACGCAAAAATTAATCCCAGAGCTCTTTAAACTCTTTTTTGCTAAATAATATTTCTTGTAGTTCTTTTTCAAGTGCAGGATCATTTCTCCTTAACCATTCTAATAACAATGTTGCGTGTTCTTTTTCGTCATCTCTGTTGTGTTTAAGTATATTTGATAGCTCCTCATCTTTTGTAGCACTTATTCTTTCATCGTACCACATCATTGCCTGTAGTTCTTCAATTAATGATTGTCTTGCCCTATTAAGATCTTTTGTTTTTTCATCAACGTTTTCTTCGTACATTTTTATCAATATAACTAAAGAAGGCAAATTATTTTAAATCGTACATATCATTTAAGATTTATAGAAAAAGGTAAGGTATCTATTTGTAGCTTATTAACACATTTGGTGTGAAGTCTGCTAACTTCTATACGCTTTTAATAAAATCTTATTTTTATCATTTATTTTAAAAGCCTCCATATAGAATTCTTTTGAAAAACTCAATTTATAAATATTTTTAATAATAAAATTAGTTACTTTCAAAATTACTATTTTTCAAAGGAAAACAAATTATAAAACCTAACTGTAATGTATATTTGGATTTTTCTCGAAACTACTAATGCATAGGGCTTTTTTTATCTAGCTAGTTAATTTCTACTAAATTATTAGAAGGAGTATATCAAGTAATATATAACTTATTATCTGTCCAGCAAATACCCAACCCGATAATGTTGATATATACCTGTCTTTATTTTCTGTTAGGACATATGATATTATTGGCCCTATTATAGGTATCAAAAACAATAGAGAATATATTTTGTTTTCATTGTCGGAAGAGAGTACATAAAGCATAGCTATTATACTACCTATTTGATATGGTACTGAAGAAATTAAAATCCATATAGGAGATGATTTTATATTGCTTGGGATATGCCTCAATCTCATTTTAATCACGTTTTATTTTGCTTTTACCTTATCACCAAAAACAGTCCTTAAAACTTGGATATAGTTGTTGTAAGTATCATCATCTTTATTCTTCACATCTGGATTAGAAAGTTTATACTTATATTTTTTACTATTAGTTTCTATTTGAATATTATTTCTATCTATCTTTATAGCTAATATATCCCCATTATTTAATGCAAAATTATCAGGATTTGATTTGAGCGCATCATCTGGATCCATTTGTGCAAGTTTTTTTGTTTCGTTTTTAATATTTTCTTTTGTAATTTTGTTAGCAACTCCTCTTCCGAATATACCAAACACGTATGTAAATCCTACATAAGTCGCATTGGAAGAAGTATCTGACACCTTTAGGATTAACATCCTCTTGTCTGTTATTATAATGCTTCTCCTTTCTGGTGCTATAACTCCAAAAGAAGTTAAGTTGTCTATATATCCTATAACTTGTTCGTTTTCCATATAAATCATTAGATTATTTAATTTAGAAGATTTAAAAGCCTTCTTTATTTACATAAATATGAAATTTTTTATAGCCCCTGACGGGGATCGAACCCGTGGCCTTCTGCTTACCATGCAGACGCTCTACCACTGAGCTACAGGGGCTTAAATATATTATTTTCTCGCAAATCTTTTATTTGTACCTATGTCTTTAATTGCTTCATCAATTGAATATTTTCTTATTACCAGGGTCTTTACTTTATCTACATCTGCATTTTCTTTTTCTGCCTTTTTCTCTGCTTGTCTTAGCTTATTTGCATACTCATTATATGCCATTTTTGCAGCTGTTAATGCATCTCTCTCATGCGGACTTCTTGTTCCAATACCTATTTTCTTCTTTATTCTTATTGATATATTCTCTTTAGGTTCAAATAATACTGCATTATATATGCTAGCAAGCTTTTTTGATAGCTTATCTGCTGGTCTTTTGTCAGATGCAATTATTACTGGCGTACCAACCGAATTTATTGATTCAATGAACCAAGCTAGATCAGCAAATCTCTTTTCAAACAACTTTATTAAATTGTTATTTAGATCTATACAAGCTATAGCGGATGTCTTTCCTGGGTCGATACCAACTATTATATGCAGGGAATCACCTTCTCAAGTAATTAATAGCATCTATAGCAGTATTTGGTAAAGACAAATATTGACAATTTGTTACTACTGATGCGCTTGAACTTACATTAAAGTGACTTGCTAGTAAGGTTTGTGCGCTTATATGGGATGATGCATTTGCTAGGCAAGCATTTAATACACTGAAGTTTAAGTTTGCTTCACTGGCTATATTGCTTAATAAGAACTTTGGTATATAACCTTGGTAGTTTTCTAATATTTTTACAAATTCTGGAAAGTTCTTTTGTTGTGATGCACAGAAGAGATAAGAGCCTAAATAAGATGCATTTTCAAACCCATATTCACTTGCTACTTGCTGCGAGTAATTGCCAAATATTATGAATAATTTGCTATTCACATAGCTATAATTTTTTCTAATATTTAAGAATAGATTTAATTCATTATACGCACCTGGTTGATAAGGATCCATGAACCAATATTGGGTTATATTATTGCTAGTATTACAAGGAGCAGAATTTGCTAGATATATAACACCTTTATATACTAGCTTATCATTAGATATTTGTGCGGGTCTTATAGTTTCTTCTAAGCTAGTATAAGAAAGATTTTTGCTATCATTAATTAATATACTAAATAATGCTGTTTTATTATTAATATCTAATGGTATGTTTACAAGATATTTATTTATGCTAGGTATAAATGATACACTTGCTTGCGATATATTTGCTATAAATGGAATTATTGATTGGACAGAATTAATATATGCATAGCTTGCTAGTATTCGCTCTGCATATCCTAAAATAAAACTATTATTATATAAAGGTTTTATACAAGAGCCATTTATTAAGTAAGTACAGTTACTTGAATAATTTGTAATGTTTCTTATAATTACTGGCCTGCTCACTCCTATTAGAAACAATAGAGCAATTAATATTATTATTGCTGCTATTAATGCAATATGTAAACTATCTAAACCGCTTGATCCAAATGTCTTGACCAACAATTTTGTCTTCATTTTTTCACCATTGATACGGGCCCGGTGGGATTTGAACCCACGACCCTTACCTTAGGACGGTACCGCTCTATCCAAGCTGAGCTACGGGCCCATGTTTATTTATACATATTTAAAATTTTTAATTACTTCTAAACATAATAATTATTCTATAATCTCTTAATTAGAATTTCAATTATATAATTCAAGTAAAATAATGAAATATGTTATAGAGCCTGTTGCAATGCCTGGGGTTGATAAGGAAATTCACTCTTTAAGTGGTTTAGTAATGTTAATTATGCTTTTTTATGATTATTATATCTTTTTATTAGATCTTATAGAGTCTGTATTACTTCAATTCCTAAAAGGTCTAGCATAGATTTAAGAATGTATAAAAATGCCTCTACAATAGAGGCTCTAAATCCTTCTTTATCGCTATTAATTACCCTATATTTCTCGTAGAATGTATTAAAGATTGTTGCTAAATCAAGAGCATATTTTGCTATTATAGCAGGATTTGTTTCTTTGAAAGCATTGAGCAAAGCGTCTCTAGATAAAAATAGCATCTTTATTAGTTGATATTCAAGATCCTCTATATTTGGCTCATCAAATTCTCTTTTATTGGTTTTTTCTATTATATGTAATCCTCTTGCATAGGTATAGAGTAAGTAAGGTCCACTATTTTCATTAAAGTTAAGTGCTCTTGACCAATCAAAACTAATCTCTTTTTTGGGTTCTATTCTTAAGTATTCAAATTTTATAGCTGCTAATGCTACTGCCCTTGCTATCCTTTCTCTATCTTCTATATTTTTATCTATCAATTCCATTGCTTTATTTTCTGTCTCTTTCAATAAGTCATCTGCAGTATAATTACTCTTTTCACCCAACCAAGTTCCTTTTCTTCCGCTAATTTGTTGGTTGCCGATCTTAACTACTTCATATCCTAAGTGAATATAATTATCTATAATATCCTCTCTTCCTATAAGTTCAAATAGGTGCTTTACTACTGCTTGTTCATGTTTTTGTCTAATGTCTATTATATTTATCACTCTATCTACACTGCCAAAGGGCATTTCTATACCATCAATGCTAGTTGTATAAAGCTCTTTTCCATTTGGTTGAATCATAAATACTTTATATTTAAAATTAGAATCTAAAAGGCCAAATTTCCATAAGTGAAAAGCAAAGTCTTTTGCTGCATAGGTTGCGACACCATTACTTCTAACAAGTACCTTATATTTTTCTTCTATATTGCCTAGTTCTTCTTCTATACTCATTTTTCTTAGATCAACCACTAAACAATTTGCATAAGGTCCGTCTTTTGGTGCTTCTACTGCATTTTTCTCTTTTAATAGAGAGATTGCTTTATCTAAGAAATTAGCTCTTACTATAGAGCTTTCCCATATTAATAAGTCATGATATATTTTATATGCAAAAGCTGTTTCATATTGTGCTTTTAAGCATTTTTCAGTTATTTCTTTTCTAAGTTTAGCTTCTTCAGTATCTTCTTTCTCCATTTTTATCAATATTTGATTTATCTCATCTTTTACTTTTTCATCTTTTTCAATCAATTCACTAACTTTTACATATTGCTCTCCTAGGAATTGATCAAACTTTTTGTCTTTTGGTTCTTTACCAAGGTTTTTATAACCCCAAATAGTTTCTGCAACTTGCAGGCCAAGGTCATCTATATAATCTTCTCTTTCAACCACATAGCTACAAGCATTATATATATTTGATATGCTATCACCAAGCAGTGCATTTCTTAAATGGCCAATATGCCATGGTTTTGTTGGATTTACACTTGGATACTCTATTATTACCTTTTTATTCCTTCCAAGATCCATTTTTATATAAGATTCTTTTTTATTTAGAATTTCATTTAGTACCATAGATGAGAACTTGCTCTTATTGAATTCTATGTTTATATAGCCATTCTCTACTTTAATATTGCTAAATAATTCAAAATTGATCTTATCTTTAATCTCATTTGCTATTTCATTTGGATTTTTTCTTAATATCTTAGCAAGCTTAAATGCAATAGAAATGCTAACATCTCCTAACTTACCAGGAATCTCTATACTATTCCTAATCTCATCTTCTTTAATATTATAGCCTAAGCCTTTAATCTTATCAACTAATATCTCTTTAAGCTCCTCTATATACATATCAAATCACTTTATCTTATCATAGTTTTTTAGTATATAAGGTATTTTATCAATTATGTCTAATGCGCTTATATGCATGCCTTTTTCCTTATATAAGAGATCGCCTATTAAACTATGTAAATAAGTACCAGCAAGAGAAGAGACATATAAGTTATTGCCTATTGATGCAAATGCAGCAATTATACCTGATAAGACATCACCACTACCCATTGTTGATAAATTGTTGTATATAGGTGCGTTTATTTTGTATTGCCTCCCATTAGTTATTATTGAATAATGTGCTTTTAGAATTATATTGCTATTTATCCTCTTTGCTATTCTCTTTGTTATTTCTATTCTTTCTTTTAGCTTCATATTCTTTACATCTATATCAAATACTCTTTTAAATTCACCTTCATGAGGAGTTATTAACACATTTTCATTTCCAATATTTTTCTTAAAATAGTCTAATGCACCCGCATCGACTATTATTTTCTTTTTCTCTTTTATCATAAAATCAATTAATGATTTTATATAATCATTGTATTCTAGTCCATTACCTATAGAAATTACATCAAATTTCTCAATGTCTGATCTTAGTTCATTTTCATCTTCTAGATCCTTAACTACTATATGTGGTGCAGTCTTTTTAGCTATAGGCATTAATTCTTTTTTAGTATATAATATTACATAGCCACTATATGTTATTAGAGAAGCTAGTGCATTAGTTAATGCATCTCCAACTAAGAGAGGAGCACCACTATAATTTATTGAGCCACCAATTACAATAACTTTTCCTCTACTATATTTATTTATATTTATATCCATAGGTTTTATTGCCCTTATTAGATCTAGTTCATTTGTATATTCATTAAAGTAATTTGGTAGATATAGGTCTAGTTCATTTTTCTTATTTAGAAAATAAATCTTTTCTTTACTTATTACTAAACCCTTCTTACTTTCATTATCTGTTATTAACAAACCATCGTCAATGCTTATTTTATTATCTAAAAAATAGATAAGTGCTTCTCTCATTTTCTCTTCTTTAATATCCAAAGAAACCTTATTTATTTCTTTTTTATCTAGGAATTCTTTTATGTTATAAGCTATAATACTATCTAAATTGTATTTTATTATTGCTTTCAACTCTTTTAATTTCATGATTCTTTACCTTTGAATAAAAGCGCTGGGGGTGGGAATCGAACCCACGAGGGCCATTTCTGGCCCCACAGCTTAGCAGGCTGTCGCCCTTTCGTGGAGCTATTGCTCTACCACTAGGCGACCCCAGCACTTCTATAAAATTTATACAATAAAAAATAAAAACGCAACAGCAGCCAGCGTTGCATTACTAGCGAGTGCATGTGGACCAAGCCCTCGGCTAAGCCCTGTATCCTTGGAGCATAGCATTACTATACTTAGGGTTGCTCCTTCCGGCCTGGCCCGGTTCATATAGTATGCTATCCCCAAGGGCAGGGCTTTCATCGCTTAAGGCCTGGGCATGCACCCACTAATAATACTCAGCTGGCATGCGGCCCGCCATAAGGGGATTTGCGGTACAGAGGCCCCCTAGACCTCTGCCTTGCTGTTGCTATAAATAAATAAAATTTTTAAATTAATATCTTTTTCTATTTCAAACAAAAATTTATAGGACCAAAAATCCAAAAGTTTAAATATGTTGAATTAAGAATAATTTAATATGGTTAACTTTACTTATGATGAGCTTTTAGATAGAGTATATAAAAGCTTACCTGAGCTTTCTGAAGAAAAAAGTGATTTTAAAATACCTAATGTTGATTCAATTATAATTGGAAATAAGACTATAATAAAGAATGCTTATCAAATAGCAGATATAGCAAGAAGACCAATAGAATTCCTTGCTAAGTTTCTTACTAAGGAATTTGGTACTCCTGTAGTAGTAAAGGATCAAACTTTAGAAATAAATTCAAAGATACAAAAAGAAGTTCTTCAAGAAAAGATAAATGTTTGGTTCCAATATTATGTAATTTGTAAAGAATGTCATAAACCAGATACAAGGATAGAAGAGATAAGTAGAGGTTATATAGTAATAGTATGCGATGCTTGCGGTGCTAGATATAGCGTAAAAGGATTTTAAGGTGTGTAAATGAAAGGAGAAGAAGAGCCAATACATGAACTAAGAATTCCTAAAGATAATGAATTAGTTGGCATAGTTACAAAAGCGCTTGGTGCTTCAAACTTTTCAGTAATATGCAGTGATGGTAATGAGAGAGTATGTTCAATACCAAGTAAATTAAAACATATATTTTGGATAAAAGAAGGAGATTTAGTTCTAGTAAAACCTTGGGTTGCAAGTGGTGATAAAAGAGGAGATATAATCTGGCGTTATAGCTTAAAAGATAAAGAAGCGCTTAAAGAAAGAGGCATTAAGGTTCCTGAGTAGAGATTAATTCATTATATATCTTTGATGGATCAGTCTCTATATTATATTTCTTTGAGAAGTATTTTGATATATTATAAATATCCCTTTCTAAATACTCATATGCCTTTGGATGCTTTATTACTACTGCTTGTCCAAAGTCTATAAAGTAGGGCTTGTTATTAAAATATAAAATGTTGTATTGGCTTAGATCGCTATGCACTAAACCAATCTTGAATAATTTCCTTATATTATCTATAATGATATCATATGTTTCTTTTGGATTCTCTAAATTAACTTGATCAAGAGTCGGTGCAGGTGCATTCTCATCGCCAAGATATTCTAATGCCAATACATTTCCTTTAAAACCATAAGGCTTAGGCACTAAGGCACCAGAGGCATCTGCTAGCTTTAAGTTACCATATTCCTTCCTGCACCACACCTTTACTATATAATGCATGCTCTTCTTTACAGTTATAAATCTAGGATCGCCTATTATATAATCCAATCTATTCAAGAAATTAGTATTCTCTATCCTAAATATCTTTAGTGCTACAAATTCCTTATCTACTTTATTTCCTGATCTTGCTAGGTAAATATCTGATTCCTTTCCTCTAGCTATTATATGCTCTACTCTATCTACTATTCCTTTAGTCATTAGTTTTGAGATGAATATTGCTGTTCTTTCATCTATATCTCCTATTTTTATTCTCTCTTTTAATACATATTCCTCTCTAGAAGGTCTTTTTTTCTTACTTCGCATTAATGCCATAAATAGATTATAGAAAAGAAAAAATAAAAATAAGTAGCAGAGATTATTGAGCTACTATCTCTGCCAATGCAAATCGAGGCTTTACCTCGACTATCTTTACATTAACTGTATCTCCCTTCTTGGCTCCCTTTACAAAGATTACAAAGCCATCTTTCTTTGCTATGCCGTCACCTTTTGAGGCAGTTGCCTCAATTGCTACATTTAGGACATCGCCAACTTTTACAGGTTTTGGCAAGAAATAAGAAGCCTTTGGCTTGAAGCTTCTTCCTCTGCCTTCGCCCTTGTTGCTTCCTCCTTCCATGTTCTCGATCTGTAGATTTTCTTTCTACAAAGAATATTAGATACTATTTGATTTATAAATCTTTCTATATTTTGAAAAATAAGCATTAAGTATGTTTTATATAATTAAGATTTGTGAAATTAATAAAAAATACAAAAGAAATTGATATAAGTGAAATTCGTTGTGGTTCTAATTTGGATTTAAAAGTATTAAAGAAAAATGCAGAATTATAGTATATGCTAACTATTATGGCTTTGATCAAAACAACCTTAGAGGATAGCATTTGTTTATGGTAGTATACTCAGGGATTTGAGCCTTATATAGAGAAGATCATTGAATTAAATATTACAGAAATGCCTAGCAGAAAGCCTACGAATTTATTCGTGAGATGATAGTTAACATTTTATGCTAAAAATATTTCTAGATATGATAAGAGTATATTAAATATTAAGATAAAATATTATACATTTATACATTTCCGCCGCTTATAATAGCTATTGTTTTTCCTTTTAATTTTACTTTATCAAAAGCAGCTAAAGAAGCTACACCTGCTAACTCTGCAATAAGGCCAAATTCTTTATATAAATACTCTTGTTTGTATTTCATTTCTTTGTCACTAACTAATAAAATATCACCTTTGCTTTCTTTTATTGCTTCAACTCCTTCTTTCCAATATGTTGGATAGCCTACTGCAATAGCATCTGCCTTTGTATTTGGTTTTATATACTTTATATTACCTTTTTTTATTGCATAATATAATGGATTGCAGGCCTTTGCTTCTACTCCAAAAATTCTTGGCATATAATCTATAATACCCATTTTATATGCTCTTTTATAGGCTTTGTAGATTGCAGAGATTAATGTTGCATTACCAACAGGTACTATTATATTATCTATTTTGCTCATTTGATACATAATTTCAAATGCCATAGTGGATTGACCCTCTTTTCTATAGCAATAATCCCCAGCTAAAAATAGGTTTCTTCTCTTTGCATATCTTAATGCAAGTTCTTGTGCTTTAGTAAAATCTCCATTTACCCTTATTACTTTTGCATCACCTACTCTTTCGATATCTCTTATCTTATCTTTATTAGCATCTTTACTTATAAATACAACAATATTCATAGAATAGATTTTGCTTATGTATGATAATGAATATGCCATATTTCCTGTTGATGCACAAACAATAGTATCAAATCCATATTCCTTTGCTTTTGCGACTTCTATTACAGATCCTCTATCCTTAAATGAGTTAGTAGGATTATCAATCTCTAATTTTAAGAATAGATCTTTATTTTTATGGTCTTCTATAATTCTTGTATTTCCTACCTCTAATTTCTTATAATTGCCATTTGGCATAAGCTTTTCAAAAGACCAAAAACCTTTGTAATTTATATCTACTCTATTTTCTTTATAAATAACCTCTAATATACCATCGCACTTTTCGCATATCTGCTTATCATAGTTTTTGCTATATTCTGCTCCACAATTAAGACATTTTAAATAATAATCCATAATTTAGATTTAAGCATTAAATATTAAATATAGAATCGCCATACTTATTTATAGCTTTTGATAATTCTAAACCCAATCTTGCGTTAAGCACAATTGGTATATTTAGGTCTATAGCTCTTCTTCTTATTCTATAATCAATATTTTTTAAATAGCCATCTGTTATTATTAAGTCAACATTTCCATTATTTATCTCGCTTAATACCTCTTTCTTGCTTAATGAATCACCATTAATATATAGTTCATCTAAACTTAATATGTAGAATTTATTCTTTAGTATTTCATAAACCTCTTTTAGCAAATTATTTTTTCCATAGATCAATATTTTATTTTTTGGTAATCTATTTGGTTGTACGCCAAGCCAACTTTTTAACAATGCTTCATGCATTTCCTTTCCAAATGCACCGCTTTCTCCAGTACTCTTCATTTCCGGACTTAAATAAGGGTAAGCATTTTTTATCTGTAACCATGAGAATTGTGGTGATTTTACTAAATATAATTTGTGTTCTGGTTCAAAGAAGCCATCGAATTCAAATTTAGAAAATATACCTTTCATTGCATATTCCATTAGGTTTGTATTGATTGACTTCGATGAAAATGGAAAAGATCTACTCGTTCTTAAATTCAATTCTATTACATAAGGCTCTTTATCCTTTATTATAAATTGTAGATTATAAGGGCCTTTTATCTCAAATTCATTTACAATCTTTAATGCAATCTCTTTCATTTTATCGCTAATCTCCTTTTCTATAGGTGTATACATAGTTGAGTCTCCACTGTGAACACCAGCTTCTTCTATATGCTTTATTGTTACACCTATAGAATTATTTCCATCACCAATACCATCGATCTCTGCTTCATCTGCATTTTCTATATACTTTGATATAACTACAGGATATCCACGAGAGAAAAATGCCGCTTTTTTAAGATACCTTTTCAATTCTTCACGATTGTTAATAATAAACATACCCAAACCGCTTAATATGTGGCTTGGTCTTATTATCAAAGGAAATCCATATTCATTAATGAACTTATCTATCTCTTCTTTATTCCGCGCTGTTACAAAAGGTGGCTGCTTTATATTTAAACTCTCTAGCGCTTTTGAGAATGTTTCTCTGTTCTCAGCTCTTTCTATATTGATTCCTCTTGTGCCAAGTAACTTCATTCCTTTATTCTCTAATTTAATGGCTAAATCATTGCCTATTTGGCCTGAAGTAAAAGTTGCGATATAATCAAATGATTCTTTTTTGTTTAACTTTTCTATTGTTTCTAAATCTATTACTTCTAAATATAGCTTATCTACTTCGTTCCAATCAGTTGATACTGTTTCTGGATTATGATTAATTATCGATACTTCATCAAAATATTTTTTAGCAGCTTTTGCTAATAATACTGTAGAATAATCAAACTCCACAGAGGTGCCTATTCTAAAGCCGCCTGCACCTAAAATTAAGAGTTTTCTCTTCTTTTCAAAACTTATATCATCTTCTAGTCCATACTTTGTAGTATATAAGTAGTTTACAGATGCAGGCCATTCACCAGCTAATGTATCTATCTGTTTTATTGCAAAGTTATTTTTCTTTTCTTTTTTAACAATCTCACTTAAAAAGAATTCATCCACACCTATAATATTTGCTATTTCTTTTAAACTATACCCTTTTTTATAAGCATTTATAGCATAATGATACCAATAAGGCCTATTTTCTTTCAATGCTTTTATTGAATTTTCTTTTGGTATATAAGCTCTTATCATCTTTTGTCCTTTTTCAAATGCCTCTTTTATACTTCTTCCTATAGACATTACCTCCCCAATGCTCTTCATCTCACTGCTTAAATAGCCTTTTACTCCAAACTTCTCAAAATTCCATATAGGAAACTTCATTACTATATAGTCTAGGCTGGGCTCAAAAAAGGCATATGTTTTCTTAGATACATCATTTATAATTTCATAAAGTCGCTTTCCTAAAGCAAGTTTAGCACTAATATAAGCAAGTGGGTAGCCAGTTGCTTTGCTTGCTAATGCACTAGATCTAGACATTCTAGGATTAGTTTCTATAACATAGAATTGTTTAGAATTTGGGTCTAATGCAAATTGAACATTACATTCACCAACTAGATTTATAGCTTCTGCTACTTTAATTGCTGCTTGTCTCATTTCTTGATATTCTTGATTATCTAATGTTTGAGCAGGTGTTACTACTACAGAATCCCCTGTATGAGTACCCATAGGGTCAAGATTTTCTAAACACGCAATAGATGCTGCGTTTCCATCCTTATCTCTTACTATTTCATATTCTAATTCCTTCCAATGTTCTAAATATTTTTCTATAAGAATTTCTTTTGTTTTGCTCTGTGCAAATGCTCTTTTTACATTCTTTTCAATATCATCATATGTTCTTGCTATAAATGAACCTCTACCACCAAGATTAAAGCTAACTCTTATTATTACAGGTAAGCCAACCTCTTTTGCCTTTTCTATAGCCTCTTTTTCGTCTTTTGCTACTGCACTAGGTGGTATAGGTATATTATATTTTTTCATCAATTCTTTAAATTTGAACCTGCTGAGTGCATTCCTTATTCCTTCTATACTAGTTCCTAATACTTCTACATTGAATTTTTCTAATATACCTTTATCATATAAGTCTATACCTACATTAAGTGCTGTTTGTCCACCAAAACCAATCATTATACCATTTGGCATTTCCTTTTCAATTACTCTTTCTGCAAATCTATAATCTAAAGGTAGCAAATAAACATTATCTGCTATAGATCTGTCTGTTTGGATAGTCGCCACGTTAGAGCTTAGTATTATGCTTTCTATACCTTCTTCCCTCAAAGCCTTTAAAGCCTGATTTGCACTATAATCAAATTCAGCTGCCTCTGCTATTTTTATAGGTCCTGAACCAAGTACCAATACCTTTTTTATCTCCACTTTTCCACCATATTAGCAAAGATATCAAAGATATAATTAGCATCTAATGGACCTGGACCTGCTTCTGGATGAAACTGTGTCGTTATTATATTAAGATCATTATTTATCATACCTTCTATTACTTTATCATCTATAGAATAAAACCACAATTTAAAGCCTTCTGGTAGCTTTTCTATAGCATAGCCATGGTTATGTGTTGTTATTATTGCCTTTTCATTTATAACATCAAAAACACCTTTGTTTATTGCCCTATGCCCGAATTTCATCTTTTTTACTATGCCATTAAATGCTATGCCTATTAGTTGATGCCCTAGACATATACCAAAAGTTGGCATTTTATACTCGCTTAATTCTTTTATCTTATCAAAATACTTTGAAACTATTTCTGGATCACCAGGGCCATTGGAATAGACAATACCATTCACCTCGTTTATATATTTTTCAAAATTCATTTTATAACTAATTCTTATTACCTCTAAATTTCTCCTTATTAGCTCTCTTATTATTCCGTGCTTAACTCCAAAATCAAAGAGCAAAACTTTGTATCTATTATTACCATGTATTATAATCTCTTTTGGAGAAACCTCATTAATTAATTCTATATTACTATAATTGAAATTATCTACGAGTTCTTTGCTAGATTCTTTTTTTAATAAGCCTCCTTTCATGACTCCATTATCTCGAATCTTTTTTACTATAAGTCTTGTATCATCTATTACTATGCCTGGTATATTCTCTTCTTTTAGCCATTCGCTTAAGCTATAAAGCTTATTATATTTAAATCCATTATTTGTATTGTTTATTACTACACCACTTACTTGTATATGTTCTGATTCAAAATTAGATAATACATTATTTATATACTCTTTTTTTGGTATACCATAATTACCTATATGTGGGTGTGTAAATACAAGAATTTGACCTTTGTAAGAAGGATCTGTTAAGCTTTCTACATAGCCATTCATTGCTGTTGTGAAAACAACTTCGCCTATTGCCTCTTTATCAGCACCTATGCTTATTCCTTCTATTATTGTTCCGTCTTCTAAGTAAAGGTACATCTAAATAAGGATTTAAGCAACAAAGTTTAAAATAGCTTATTAATTTTTGCTTCTTTAATAAAAATTAGGATATCAATGATGCATACATATCAAACAATAATATTTCCAAGCATAATTGCATTTCTTTTTACTTTGATAGCAATAAAGTTTGTATTTTATTATATGCCAGAAATAGGCATTGTTGGTATAGATAATAACAAGAAGGAGCCAAAGGTATTACCAAGCAGTGGTGGTATAGCAGTAGCTTTTGGAATAACAATGGGTCTTCTTACATATATTTTTGGCAGTAGCTATGTTTTCAAAGCTGTAATAGATAGGAATATTTTATTAGCTATATCCCTATCAATAGTTCTTATAGCCTTTGTTGGCTTTTTAGATGATTTAAACGTAAAGGAGAGGAAGGTAAAGACAACAGATATGCTTGATATAAGAAAAGGTTTGCCACAGTGGATAAAACCAATATTAACAATAGTTGGTGCTATACCTTTGATTGCTATAAGTGCAGGTAATAGTACAGTGCATATTCCTTTTATAGGTGCAGTTTCATTAGGTTTATTCTATAATCTAATAATATTGCCTCTTGCAATAATCTTTTCATCTAATGTAATAAATCTTTTAGGAGGTTATGATGGTTTGCAAGCAGGAATGAGCGCTGTAGCTGCAGCTGGTTTCTTTTTATATTCATTCTTAACAAATAATTATCTTGGTCTATTCTTATCTTCTATAGTATTATTTTCATTAATTGCTTTCTTGTTATTTAATTGGTACCCAGCTAAATTAATACCAGGTGACTCATTGCCATATTCTATTGGTGCTGCGTTTATTGCAATAATGATTGTATCTAATGAAGAGAGTTTTGGTTTAATAGTTTTCATTCCTTGGTTTATAGAGTTCTTTTTACATTTAAGAAGAAAATTTAAGGTTACTGATATAGGTAAGCTAAGGAATGATTTAACTTTTGAACCACCTTATGGAAAAAAGATATATAGCTTAACTCATTTGATAATGAATCTTAAAAGAGTAAAAGAAAAAGAAATTACAATTTATCTTATGATCTTTGAGGGTGTTTTTGTTTTGCTTGGCTTAATAATGTTTTATCTAAAACTTCTTTAGGTTATTTTTTAATAATTCTATATCGCTCTTTTTTATTACTCTTTTCCTTCCTGCATGATTTGCATACTTAATTGCTTTTTTTGCAAGTTTTTCTGTTATTCTTTCAATTGTTTCTTCGAGGCTTGTTACTGCATCAAATGTTACTTTCTCAGCACCTGCTTCTTTCATTAAAGCCTCTATATCATAAAGGCTAAATTTTCTTGGCAAAGCACCACCACAACTTTGTTGTAAGTAATTTTGATAAAAAGATTTAAAAGAATTTTAATTTGAAAAGAGTAGTGGTATAACCAAAAAATTCGTCGTATAACAATAAAATGGGGGCAAGGAGAATCGGACTCCTGCCTGCAGAATGTCAATCTGCCGTCCTACCACTAGACGATGCCCCCAATACAAATCTATAACCATCATAAGCTATATATGTATTATTAAATATAGATCTAGCCTCTTTTAATATTTTTCTAAAGTCCTTATATCTACTACCTATATGTGTTAGTATGAGATATCTAACATTTGCCCTCTTTGCTATCTTAGCTGCTTCCTCTGCAGTAGAATGCATTCTCTCTTTCGCTAATATTGCATCTCTTTTCACATATGTAGCTTCATGTATCAAAAGATCTGCATTCCTTGCTGCATTTATTGTATTTATTACCGGTCTGGTATCTGAGGCATATACTATTTTTATTCCCATCTTTTTATATGCTACATCTTTTAGTTTTATAACTTTATTTCTTATCACTATTCTTTTATATTTTAATAATTTAGAGAACATTGTCCCTTTTATACCAAGCAATCTGCATTTATCTTTATAAAATTTATATCTATCTTTTTCTTTAAAAACATATCCAAATGTAGATATAGTATGTTTTAATTTAAATGCTTTTATTATGTATTCATCTGTTTTATATACAATACCACTATTTATTCCAATGATCTTTATTTCATATTCTATTAATGCTTTATCAAAAGTTATTAGATTTGCAATTATATCTTCAAATCCTTTTGGTACAAATATAAACAAAGGGTCTTTTCTTCTCATCAAAGCAAGAGTCCTAACTATGCCTGCTATACCTATAACATGATCTCCATGGGTATGTGTTATGAATATGGCTTTTAATTTACTTATTTTTACATTTTGTATTTGCATTTGCCTTTGGGTTCCTTCACCACAATCAAACAAAAGCAAATCGCCATTATAGAATATAGCAAAACTTGGCAGATTTCTATCTTTTGTTGGTATTGAACCGCTTGTTCCTAAGAATATAATATCCATTCTCATTATTCAACCTCCAATTCTAATCTTTTATTATTTGAAAATGACAATACCTTTATATTATCATAACTTTCTTTCAGTGTATTCTTTCTTGCGTCTAATATAATATTATTTATCAAATAAAGATTTTGATAGATTGCATTGCCTATTGCTTCATATTCATTAGCATTCTTTTCTAGCTCTTTTGCTTCATCTTCTAGTCTCTTTATGGTTTCTTTTATTGATCTTATCTTTTCCTCTTTTTCTTCGCTTTTTCTATATAGCCTTTCTTTTATATATAGAGAATCTAATAGTTCGTTTAAGCTATTGTATATCTCTTTTTTGTAATTTTTATATTTGTTTATCTCTATTAAATAAAAATCATTTATCTCATAATAAAATATTACATTTAGCTTTTCTACATTTTCTATAATATAATTGATTCTTTCTTTTATCTTTTCAATAATTTCTTTACTTATTACTATTTTAGAATTTGGATCTATACCTAGCTCAAGCAAGATTTCTTCTATATATCTTGTTCCTATATTAAATGCATTTATAATCTCTTTTATAATCTTTTCTTTGCCTTCAGTTTTTTCGATTTCTTTAGCTTCTTTAAATTCCATATCAATATTTGTATTATTTAAGCTTGCTATAACATCTCTATCTTTTATTAGTGCTATATTGCCTTTTCCATATAGCTCTATTAAAAGCGAATACTCACCAAACCTGAATATTATCTTTCTATCAAAAGGCGATGCATCAATTTTATCCAATCTTTTATTGATGAGGTGTTTTCTAAGCAAAGAAGTAAATGTATCAACACTCGTTTCATTTTCTTTGTATTGGGTAGCAAATATTGCTTTTGGTAAAGCTATGAAAATAAATAGCTCTTGAAAACTTAAGATAAATTCATTTTCACTAATTCTATAAATCTTTTTTAAATATCCTTTAACTACTTTTTTTTCTATCTCCTTTGCTATTCTATATATCTCTATCGCATTTAAAGCCCTCATTTGTTTCTCCTTTTTGCTTCTTCTACAATAACCTCTTTGAATTTTTTTGTAATCTTTTCTATATTAGAACTTTCTTCAAATGCTGTGCCTATCTGTAATATATCTGCCCCACTTCTTACTGCAATTCTTATATCTTTTTCACTTCTTATTCCACCAGCTACTATATAAGGAACATCTATCACAGACCTTACAGCTCTTATCATTTCTGGAGGAACAGGGCCACTATTTTGCAAAGAAGGATTTGAGCCTACGTCAGTGAGTATAAACCTATTTCCAAGCATTTCACCAGCAAGAGCAAGACCTACTGCTATCTTTGGCTTTTCTCTTGGCACCAGATTTGCATCACCAACCCAACCGACAGTACCACCAGGATAAATTACAATATAACCAACAGGCAATGGCTCAATGCCCACTTTCTTTATAAAAGGCGCTGCAAGCATCTGGGCTTGCGTAATCCAATAAGGGTTTCTTGCATTTAGCATGCTCATAAAATAAATAGCATCTGCATACTTTGTTACTGTGCCTATATTGCCAGGAAATAATAT
Organism: Microcaldota archaeon; assembly: GCA_023256495.1. Classification (GTDB taxonomy): domain Archaea; phylum Micrarchaeota; class Micrarchaeia; order Micrarchaeales; family CABMGC01; genus JAGDXY01. The sequence continues at coordinate 9,236 of JAGDXY010000021.1, read as the reverse complement.
TATTGGCTTATTCGTCTTATCTTTTATATGAGAAGCGACATAATCTAGAACTTCGCCTTGCACTCCTATACTACCGCCAATTAATATAGCATCAGCACCATTCTCAGCTCCTGCTATAGCTGTATTTACTGCTTTATCTAATGTTGGATAGTCTAATGGATCAATAACTTGGAATAGTAATCCTTTATCTTCTTCTAGTTTCTCATATATGTATTTTTCAACTTTACCTATCTTTATAACATTATTCATATTTTTCACCTATAAAATTCTTTATATTCATTTACTAATTCAATACCATTATTCCATATGCTATAATCTGGTTTGAATCCTAAATACTCTTTTATCTTTGATATATCGACTTTTCTATCGCTCATAAGAAATCTTAATTCATCTGGACTAATTCCACCACTTTTTGCTATAAGTTTTGCTATTATAGGTGATATGTGCTTATTTGGCCTTGGTACCTTAAGTAAATCTGCTGCAAGATCTAAAAGACCCTCTTGTGTATATTCATTTCCATCTGATAAATTGAATATTTCATTATATGCACTTTTATTGTTAATAGAAAGCAATATAGCCTTTAGAACATCATTTATATGCACTAATGCCAAATGATTTTTGCCATCACCTATTATTACCATTTTACCTTCTTCTAATGCCTTAAATACTTTGAAGAAAGAGCTTTCAAATCCAGGACCATAAATAGTTGATATCCTAAATATTGTATACTTTGTATTTTTATTTACATTTATTATTTGTAGCTCGCCTTGCAGCTTGCTCATTCCATATCTATCAACTGGTCTTGGCATTGTTTGCTCATTCAATACCTCTTTTCTCTTTATCCCATATACATCTATAGAGCTTGTATAAATTAATTGCTTTATTCCGTTTTCTTCACATGCAAGTGCAACATTTCTAGTTCCTGTTACATTTGTATCTATAATCGCTTTGTTTGATACTCCTTGAGTTTGTACTATAGAGGCAAGATGTATAACATAATCAACATCCCCCATATTGCTTCTCAATACATTTAAATTTTCTATTCTACCAACAACAGGTATAACACCACTAGCTAAATTATATACTAATTCTTTTCTCTCAGCTAGTGCCTTTACAGTATAGCCCTTATCTATTAAAAGAGGAATTAGTCTACTACCAACACGACCTGTTGCGCCAGTTACTAATATTGTTTTATTATTACCCATGATTTTCTTCCTCTTTTAGTATTTTGTTTGCAAGTATTCTCATATACCCCTCTGGAATTAGATTTTTTGCAAACTTTTCCCAATTCTTTCCAAAAGGCAAATAAACACTAACCTTCTTTGATTTAGCTAATTTGCTTACTTTCTTTGTTTTATAGCCATATTGAAATTCGAATACAATGTTCTTTGTATTTATCTTGTTGATTATACCAATTGGTGGATGTTGTAATACTTGCTGTTGCTTGTATTGTAATACCTTTTTTAATGCATTTGTATCTATCTTTTCATTGCAAATTATCTTTATTGGTTTTTCAAAATTACCTAACTTATTTATAAGCTCGATAGGTATAGCAATGCCTATACCATGTGTATCTTCATTTATAAATTTTAGTAATTTTCTATTTATCTCTCTCATCTCAAGCCATGTAAAAACCCCATTTTTGTTATGGGTTTCTTCTAAATCCTCTATATAATCATAAATAATTGATGGATCTAATTCATACCCTATTTGATTAATTGGTATATGTAATGTTGCATTTACATTGCTTATCCTTAGCCTTCTGCTCAGCTCTTTATAAGTCGATACTATATAATTTATCTGCTCTCTTCCTTCTATGTTATTTGATAAGTATGTTATTGATGCATTAATACCTTTTCTATTAAGTTCTTTTGCTTTATTTATCGCTGAATTTATTGTAGACCCCGCTATATGTTTTTTTATGAGTCTGTATAACAATTTTTCTAACAATGGTTTTTCAGTATCCATATTCCTATAAAATTCTTTTTATGATTAAATCTTTATACTTTACTCTTAAAATAGATTTTATGCTAAGATTAAGTAAGATAAAAGGTATAAAAGGCAGGATAAAAGAAAGACCAGAGGATTTCATAGTAGAAGAGATAGATAGTAGTGGAAATATAATAGAAATTAATAAGGAATATTCTGGGTTTGAGCTAAATAAAGTAGATAACTCTGGAGATTTTGCAGTATTTATCTTGCAAAAAAGAAACTGGTCTACTATAGATGCGTTATTAGCAATAGCAAAGAGATTAGGCAGAGGAAAAAAGTCTATTAGCTATGCAGGCACTAAGGATAGAGTTAGTATATCTACACAGTTAGCAAGTATTTATGGTATAGACCCAAATTTATTGAGAGAAATAAAGATAAAAGATATTTTAATAAATGGTGCATGGAGAGGAAATAAAGTAGATCTTGGTAGCAATTTAGGGAATCATTTTATAATAAGAATAAGAGAGCCATTAATAGATGATATAGACTATATAAAAGAGATCTATAAAGAAATAAATGGTTTTTTTCCAAATTATTTCGATGTGCAAAGGTTTGGAATTAGACTAAATAACGCAAGAATTGGCTTATTCATCATGCAAAATAATCTAGAAGAAGCTATGCGCGAATACTTAACATCATTTAATAATGAAAATAATTTGCTAGCGGTTGAAGCAAGAAAGCGCTTAAAAGAGGAATGGGATTTTAAGAAGGCGCTAGAGTATTTTCCACGATATCTAAAAAATGAGAGAAGAGCTATTTCTTGGCTTGCAAAATACAAAAACGATTATGCGGGCGCATTTAGAGCCATCCCTAGAGGTATTACTATAATGTTCATTCATGCTGTTGAGGCGCTAATATTTAATATGGCATTAGAGCTTAGAATAGAATATAGTGATTTTAAAAGCCCAATATATCTTGATAAAAATAGCTATGGTTTTCCATCTAATGAATTAGGCGCTGTATTTCCTGCAGAGGCAATAATAGGTTACAAAACAAATGAAGAAGAGATTTCTCATTATTCAAAAGAGGCAATGGATAGATTAGGTATTAAAAAAGAAGATTTTAAAATAAAGTCATTGCCTGAATTGAGTATGAAAGGTAGTATTAGACCTATTTTATCACCAATAAAGGATTTTTCAATAAGCAAAGAAGATAATATAATAATTTCATTCTCTATACCTTCTGGTTCATATGCTACTATTCTATTGAATGAATTCTTAGATAATGAAAATATTAGTTTAGAAAAATTTTTGTAAAATGTTGAGTAGTAAAATAGATAAATAATTAAGAATAAATAAAACAATAATGAAGGTTAGCATAAATACTTATGGTTGTACACTTAATCAAGCAGATAGTGATATTGTAGAGAATATATTAAAAAGCAATGGTATTGATGTAGAACGAGAAGGAGAAAATAGTGATATTTTAATAATAAATACATGTACTGTTAAAACCCCTACTGAGCAGAAAATAATAGAGCACATAAAGAGGCTAAAAAACAAAAAGTTAATATTAATGGGCTGTCTTGCTTCTACAAACAAAGAAAAACTTCTAAGATATGCACCTAATGCCTCTATAGTTACAAATGCTAATCTAGATAAAATAGCATTAGTAGTTGAGCAGGTTGCAAATGGTAAGCAAGTAATATTTGATAAGTTTAATTTACTAGAAAAACCTTCATTAATTCCTGATAAAAATGAGATTATAGCAAGAATCCCTATAAGCGAAGGTTGCTTAAGCAATTGCACTTTTTGTGAAACAAAATTTGCACGAGGTCCATTGCATAGCTTTGATGAAAAATTAATACTAAAGGCCATTGAAAGAAGCGTAAATAACGGTGCAAAGGAGATAGAGCTTACATCTCAAGATATAGGCGCATATGGATTAGATAAAAAGACGAATATAGCAGAGCTATTAAAAAGAGCAATTGAGATAAATGGTGATTTTAAGATAAGGGTAGGAATGCTAAATCCAGAGCATTTACATAGATATATAGATGATTTAATAGAGGTAATGAAAAGCGATAAGATATATAAGTTCTTACATCTCCCAGTCCAATCTGGAAGCAATAAGGTACTTGCTGATATGAAGAGGAATTATACTATAGAAGAATTTGATAGTTATATAGAGGCTTTTAGAAAAACATTTAGAGATATAACATTAGCTACAGATATAATAGTTGGTTATCCTACTGAAACAGATAATGATTTTGACAATACAAAAGAGCTATTAGAGAGAGATAGATTTTTAGTTGTAAATATCTCAAAATTTGGTCCAAGGCCCCATGCACCTGCATCAAGACTAAAGCAATTAGAAAATAAGATAATAAAGAAAAGAAGCATAGAGATATTTAGGCTTGTAAGGAGAATTCAGCATAGCTTATTAAAGCAATATTTAGGTTCTTTTGAGGAAGTTTTAATTACTGAAATGAGCACAACACCAAAAGGCAGAGATCAATACTATAGAACTGTAATATTAGATAAAGGTGCTATTGGAGAAAAGTATAAAGTAAAGATAAAAGGAAATACAGAAGTTTCTTTAATAGGAGAGGCCATTGACAAAATCTGATATTGCTGGTATCTTTACTTCGTTTCCAATCATTGCTTCATAGCCAACATACCAACCATAAAGCAATACTAGAAAAGCGAGTATAGAGCCAATGAAAGGTATTATAGATAAGATTACAAATACTATACCTAGAAATATTGCTTGTAACGCATGCCTTTTAACATTCTTTTCGTTTCCTACTATATAAAAGATTATACCTGTTAATATTGGAATAAGATATGCTAAGAAATATTCTGGTTTTCCAGCAGTTTTATTGCTTTTGCTCATAGAAACACCTTATTAATTATAAACATAGTAAATTAAAGATTTAAACGTTTTTTATTATGTCATTGCCCATATATATTGCTGTATCTAGCTCTGCAGTTATAATCTTATCTATACCTATTGATGCAAGTGCATCAACGCCATTTTGAGAATGTGCTCTAGATATTATCTTTAATTTTGGATTTAGCTTCTTTGCAGTTAGCGATATTATTACATTTTCACTATCTAAATCGCTTAAAGCAATTAAATATGATGCATTTCTTATATTAGCTATATTATATGTCTTTATATCAGAAATATTACCTTCTATTACATATAAGTTATATCTTTTCAATATCTCTGCATCTGCTTTATTTCTCGCTATAGCTACTATTGTAATATCTTTTTTATTATTCAATATATACTCTATTATTGGAAACGAAAACGGCTCAGCAGGCACTATTATAATATGGTTCTTTAATCTGCTTATCCTATTTGCTATCAATCTTGTTTTTATATTTGATCTGCTTATGAAATCCCAAAACACACCTGCTAATACAACTGTTAAGATTGCAAAAACCAAAGTATCTATTATTTCAACTGCAGGTACAAAAGGATTGTCTGCCTTGCTTATACTTAAAGTAGTAAATTCTATGCCTAAAGAATATAATATTGCATTTATTATAGCTATATCTAAAGATACTCCGCTATACAAGAGCAATATTATTGATATAATAAATAATGCTAATGCAACAATTAACAAAACATATAGTGCATCTTTTGTAGATATCATTTTATCACATTAGTTATGTATTTGTACATATCTATTGCTATGCCCTCTTCTGGTATTATGCATTTATTTGCTCCAGCTCTTTCAAATTTTGTTATATATGATGGCTCTGTAGCTCTTGCGATAATATATATCTTTTTGTTTAGGTGTTTTGCCGTTACTATACCAAACAAATTTGCCATATCATTCTTAGATGCAAATATAATTGCTTTTGCTCTTTCTATTGCTGCTTTCATCAATACATCTTTTCTAGAAAAATCCCCATATATTACTTTGTAGCCTTCATTTCTTAATATATCTACTTTCTCTAAATCCTTGTCTATCACAACAAAATCATCATCTTTTTTTTCAAGCTCCTTTATTAGATTATTTGCTAATTTGGAATAGCCACATATTATTATATGATTCTTTGTCTTCTTTAGGAATACTGAAAAGATTCTATCTCTTATATTTAGAGAAGATATAATATCAATGAATGCTGCAAACAAGAAACCGATGAATATTATCTTTGCCAATCCATCTATTATAAAGATTATAAAAAGGTATGCAAAGAGTGGTGAAGAAGTACTAAGACTTTTCAAGAAATAATCTTCCCCATTTACTCCAATTGAATCAAAGAGCACAGTAGAGGTATATAATATAGATGCTTCAATATCATTAGATAACATGTAAAAGAAGATCACGTTTATTATAAATAATATAGATATAGAAACAAGTAGCGCTATTATAAGCTTTACAGATACATTTATACTATCTTTTCCATGTACAGCAGGCATAAAACTTACCCTAGTGCATTTAGTATCTCTTCGCTTGCTACTTTTTGTGGCATTGCAACATAATTGGCTCCAGCATCTAATAATTTATCTTTTACAAACTCATCTGTTGCCCTTGCTGTTATATATATTTTCTTATTTAGATCTCGTGCTGTTATTACAACAAATAGATTTTTGGCATCATCATCTAGCGCAATTGCCAATGCATCTGCATTCTTTATTCCTGCTTTTTCTAATACTGTTGCATGCGTTGCATCACCTAAAATAACATTATACCCCATATCCTTTGCTTTCTGAAGTGCTTTTGGATCGATATCAATTATTGTAATATTATAATTGTGTTTTGATAGCATCTCTGATAAGCGCTCTCCAACAAGTCCATAGCCACAGATTATTACTTTCTTTTCTTTTTTATTCATAATTAAACTTAAAATTAGAATTAATTTAAAGTTTGCTATATTAATAAGATAAGATGTTCTTATATCCACCTTTCTATAGGAAATTAAAAAGAGGACCACAGGTTATATTACCAAAAGATATAGCTCTTATTATAGAATTTAGCAGTATAGATAAAAATAGCATATGTGTAGATGCAGGCACTGGTAGTGGTTGGCTGGCTCTAAGCTTAGCTAGGATATGTAAATTTGTTTATAGCTATGACAAAAGACCCGATTTTATAAATATAGCAATGAAAAATAAGGAAATACTTAATATAGATAATATAGAATTTAAGAATAAAGATATAACAAAAGGCATAGATGAAAGAAATGTAGATTTAGTAGCTTTAGATATGCCGAATCCAGAGCTTGTTATAAAACATGCTAAAAAGGCATTAAGAGATAATGGTTGTTTAGTAGCATATCTTCCTAATATAGAGCAGGTTAAAAAGTTTGTATTAAAGCTAGAAAAATCTAAATTTAAAGACATATACACTGTAGAGAATATGGTAAGAGATCTTCTTATAAGAAAAGAGGGTAGCAGACCAACAAATAAGGGCTTATGGCATACAGGTTATCTTACATTTGCATATAAATAATTCATTGCTTTGGCAATAATGCAAGTTTTGCTATGAAAGCCTCTAATTGTATTCTCTCATTTGCTCCTTCTGTAATTCTAAAGTTTGTCTCACCTAGTTCTTTTACTATATTTAGTTTTTGATAATCGCTTATGCCATTCATAGATATTATTTCTCTATATACTTGCGTTACTATATCATCACCACTCATGCCATAGTCAAGCATCAATTTATCTAGCTCTTCTCTTGCTTTATAAAAATCCCCATTAAGCGCATATCTTATCATATTGTTTATCTCTTTTGGCCTAGCCATTGCTGCAATTTCATATATGTCTTCTTCCTTTATTTCTTTTTTAGCAATAGCAACACCTTGCAATAGATTAGTTAGTTTTCTTAGGTCTCCATCACTTACATATATAAGTGCCTTTATAGCATTTTCATCTATTTTTAGATTTTCTCCTTCTACTATTCTATTTATATAAGCCCTCATTTCATCTTCTTTTAATGGCTTGAATCTAAATACAATACATCTACTTTGTATTGGTTCTATTATTTTTGATGCATAATTTACACTGAGTATAAATCTAGTTGCATTAGCATATTTTTCCATAGTTCTTCTTAATGCATGCTGTGCCTCTGGAGTGAGGGCATCGGCTTCATCTAGAAATATAATCTTTACTATACCACTACTTAATGGCATTGTTCTTGCGAATTCTTTAACTTTACCTCTTATTACATCTATACCTCTAGCATCGCTTGCATTTAGCTCTAAAAATGCCTGATTTATCTCATCGCCATATAGTTCTGTAGCAAAGGCAATAGCTGATGATGTTTTTCCAATACCTGCAGGTCCAGCAAAAATCATACTAGGAAAACTTCTTGTTTTTACAAAATCTTTTAGTCTTTTTACTATAGGTTTTTGCCCTATAACCATATCTAATGTTTTAGGTCTATATTTTTCAGCCCATGGAATATCTAACATTTGCTCACCAAATGCAGGGGGTGAGATTTGAACTCACGCAGGCTCTAAAGCCACAAGGGCCTAAGCCTTGCGCGTTTGACCAGGCTCCGCCACCCCTGCATACATAATAATATTTAATATCCAAAAATCTATAAAGTTTTCAAAAGCTTTAAATCTTTTGAAGATAAAAAATAAATTATGAAAATAGATATAAAAGGTTTTATTCAGCAATCAAAGTATATATTGAATGTAAGCTACAAGCCAAATTCAACTGAGTTTAAGAGAATAACAGAGATAGTATTATTAGGCATATTTATATTAGGCATTGCTGCATTTATTATTTCTATTATTATTGGTATAATAGCTCCATAGTTTTTACTTTGTTCTTATTTATTTAAGGAAATCTTTTTAAATTCTATTATTTTTAAGACTTCAAGGTGAATAGAGATGGACCCTATTGGGCCAGGCTAAATTAATTTCTTTAATAATTCTTTAATCTCTTTTCTTGATGTTCCTGCTAATCTTTCATTTACTATATCTATTATATCGAAGGTTTTGAAATAGTTTCTCTTCTCAAATTTTATGCCATATTTGCTTAATAAAGTTGAAAATAGAGAATTATTCATATCAAATTTTCTTAATGGAATATAGCCAATTATCTGATCTGTAACAATTGATACATTAACACTAATTCCTTTTACCTTTTCTTTTAATTGCTCTACAAATTCATCTACATCTCCTTCTCTAAATGAAGGAATAAAGACCAATGTTTTATTCAAATTTCTTAAATCTATAACGTGTAGAATCTTATTTATTATTAAATTTTCATCATCCTGATTTAAAAGAAGATAATAATCCTTCAATGATTCTTCAAACATAGCTACATTTTCTATG
>JAGDXY010000024.1 GCA_023256495.1 Microcaldota archaeon | reverse complement strand
TTTTCTCTAGATCACTTGTAATTCCAAATTCAATATAAACAAAGAATTCATTATTTATCTTTTTCATTGTTATAGGAAAAGGAAATTCATTCTTTAAGTGATTAAAGGTATTTGCAACCTTATCTGGTATATCATTCATTAATAATTAATTATGCTTTTCTTATATTTATACCTTTTCTTTTTAGTAATCATTTATTAAGTGATCATTAGATAAAATTGGCCCGCTTTGGTCCATTTCTACTACTATAATATCTTTTATTCCTTGTATATCCCTTATTTTTTCTATAATTTCATCTTTGTATTTCTTTAAAGTAATAATGTTTGCATTTGGTCCTGCATCAAAAGTATAAGCAGCTATATTTTCTTTATTTTCTTCATTTATTTGGTTTATTCTATAGATAATTTCTTTTGACGTTTCATTGAGATAGAATATGGGTGGATATGAATCTAACATCACTGCATGCATACTGTTGCTATCTCTCATTATTATCTCTGCTAAATTGTGGAAATCTTTATTTTTTAAATAATCTAATGCCCTTTCTACATGTCTCTCAGCTACTTCTGGCCTTATCCTAAATAGCTCACTTGTAGTTGCAGTATGCACATGTCCTTCTTTTGAAGACACCTTCTTTTCTTGTTCGCTAATTAAAACTATTATATCTATTAAATCACTCCATTCTTCTTTCTTTAGTACCTGTTCTGAATAAGAATCAGTGCCATCATCGCTCATACCCCTATGCCATAGTACTATACCCCCATAAATTCCTCTACATGCACTACCACTAAATTTTCTCGCCATTATAGAAAGCTCTCTTTCATTCATATTAAGCTCAAGCGCTTTATTTAGCAAAAATGCTAGTGTTGCGCCAGCAGATGCACTAGACGCTAATCCAGATCCTTTTGGAAAGTTATTATGTGATACAACCAAAGCCTTTGCATCTATATTCGCTTTTTTTCTTGCTTCTTCTATTATATCAAACCTACCTTTATTTTTTGGTTCTTCTAGATTAAGTTCATTTCCATCTACTATTATTTTGTCTTTATCGAATTTTTTACTAAAGACTATACTAGTCTTTGTGCTAATTACTCCTTTATCTAGAGTCATACTCAATGAGGAATTGAATGGTAAATTTATCTTTTCGTTTCTAGTTCCCCAATATTTCACAAAAGCTATATTAGGCGAGCCTATTGCAGTATATATTTTATCTAACATAATTCTAGTTTTAATTAAATTTAATAAAATACTTTATTATACATCACTTTTTGTCTAATTTTTTATTCCAATTCTTTTTTGTTGGACAATTTGGATCTAGATCCATTTCAAATACTTTTTTGCCTTTAAATACCTTTACTATTGGTGTTTTACATATCTCGCATACCTTGCCAGTGGGTTTTATATAGGCAAAAGAAGGCAAAGGATAGCTAACATCACATTTAGGCCAATTTGAACATCTTACAAAGTTTTTTCCAGCTTTTGTTTTATATAGTATTAAATCTCCACCGCATTTTGGGCATTTACCTATACTATTCTCTTTTTCACTTTCTTTTAGTTTGCTTATTAGCTCGCTTCCTATCTCATTTTCTTTTTTCTTAAAATCTTCTATTATATTATATATTATTCTTTTACCCTCCTCTATTACTTCATCTTCTTTCTTTATTCCTTTTTGTACAAGGTTCATATCTTCTTCTAGCTTTCTAGTTAATTCTTCTTCTAAGATTTCTTTTGAATATTTTTCTAGTGTATCATGTATGCTAAAACCAAAATTTGTGACCTTAATTTCTTTTCCTATTATATAACCTCTATCAAATAATGTATCTATTATTGCTGCCCTTGTAGCCTTTGTGCCTAGATTCTTATCTTCTAGTAATTTAATTAGTGTTGCCTTTGTAAATCTTCTTGGTGGTTCTGTCATTTTTTCCTCTAATTTTATATCTGCATCTAATTCCTGACCTTCTTTTACGTTTATTTCTTTTTCTTCTATACCAACAAAATTATAGAAATCTAACCAACCCCTTTCTATTACCTTTTTTCCTTTTGCAACAAATTCTTCGTCATCTACCTTTATAGTAACTTCTTCTTCATCCACAACAAGCGGTGGTGCAAAGACTGAAAGGAACCTTTTTACTATTAGATTATATAATGCCATTTCTTCATTACTTATATTCTTTGGTATTTCACCAGTTGGGTATATAGCAGGATGTGCTTCATCCTCTTTTTTACCTTCTCTTGGTTTAAATAGATTATTTTCTATTAAGAAATTAGCTAGTTCTTTATACTCTTTTTGTTTTGCCAAATCCTTTATTATTCTAGGTAGATTTAAAGAATATGGCAATTTTTGTGATGATGTTCTAGGATATGATATATATGAATGCTCATATAAAGATTGCGCTATAGCTAAAGTTCTTGATGGATCTAAGCCTAAAATCTTGCTTGCCTCTATTTGGAGAGATGTTAAGTCAAAAGGAGGAAGAGGTAAGATCTTTATTCTCTTTTTTTCATTTTTACTTACTATCTTCTTTTCATGCTCTAACTTTTCTTTTAGTTTAAGCGCTTCTTCCTTATTTTCTATATTTCCTTTTTTCCTATTAAATTGTATCTTATTATATAGTAAATATAATTTGTAGTAAGGCTTTGGTACAAATGAATTTATCTCTCTTTCTCTTACTGCTAATATATGCAATGTTGGCCCTTGTACTCTACCAATACTTAATATCTTTTTTCTACCCCCTCTTTCTATTGCTTTCATTAATGCCCTACTTAGGTTTATGCCCCATAGCCAATCTATTATATGTCTTGTCTCACCAGCTGAAAAATTATTTGCATCATAGGGCTCTATATTTTCATATGAGTTTCTTAAATCATTTCTTGTAGTAGTAGAAAACTTCATTCTTAATACATTATCTGGGTTTATCTCTTTGTTTGGATCATTGTTTTGTAGATATCTTATTATGTTAGTACCTATTACCGTTCCTTCTAAATCATAGTCACATGCATTTATGAATCTATTGCAATCTTTTCCTATACTAGTTATTATGTCTAGGTATCTCTTTGTGAAATATGCCCTTTTATTTATTTTATATGAAGGCGCCCACTCAATATCAAAAACAGGTAGCTCATTGCTCTTTTTCTTTTCTTTCAATGTAAACAAATGACCTGCTGCAGCAACTACATATATCTCTTTATCATCTTCTTTTATATAAAAGTAGTTTATGCCTTTATCTCTAATTAATTTAGGCTTAGCATTTGATATAGCATAGGCAATTCTTATAGCAACGCTAGGCTTTTCTGCAATTATAAGCTCCTTCATATGATCTCATTTCTTATTTTTACTCTGCTTTGTTGCACTCTTTGCTTTTTCTTCATTGCTTAATGAATAATAAAAATATACAAGCGCCACTACTGTTATAGCCACTAGTATATAAAATATACTATAAGCAACGAAGAATGATACTATAGCCGCTATAGAGAACAAACTTACTGCCAATGCACCCCAAAATGAATTTGTAAGTTGCTCCATTCTATCAAATTATTTTTGAAGGATAGATTTATTAAAATTTCCATTCTTGTTTTTTAACTTAGGGCGCGATGCGCCCAGGAAACGCTATATTTAGAGGTGGGGAATCTCTAAATATTTCTATTTAGTTTTGTAAGAAAAATTTATAAATGTTTCTTTTTGCTTTTTAAATATTTTAAATAACTATCTTTTTATTTATTAAGAAGCATTTTAATTAATTTTTACTTATAAAATTGAGCGAGAAAACCCACGACTTCAGTAAGAGAAAGCCACTTATACAAAAATCAAACTTGCATAAGCTACAACAGAGGAATAATCGTTATTTATATCACCGGAATTTCCATAGTTTAATAATATTCCCCTACTTGCTCCATTCATTTTTGCGTATAGACCTGCTACTGTTATAGGGCCAAATCCACAAGCGGTATCTCCAACCCTCTCTATTATATCATTAAACTTTAACATATCGAGCTTTTCTAGTGCTTCGATTGCAGGCAAATCTTTACTTTTTGCTATTTCTGCTGATTCATAATGATTAAAATCAGAGCTTGCAATTACTATAATCTCTCTTTCTAAATCTTCTTTCACTTTGTTTATTGCATTTGCTAATAATTCGCTTGAATAATAACTCTGATCTAGCATACAAATAAATACGCCTTTTATGTCAAAATCTCTAGATATAAATTGTATAAATGGCAATTGCACCTCTATAGAATGCTCCTCTTCATGCGCTGCTTCATTTATATCAATGCCTTTTATTTTTGACAGTGCTCTAGTAAATTCATGATCATTATTAAATATACCAAATGGCGTTACCCAATCTTCATCAGATACCGCTATTAAAGATCCTGCACCTGTGTGATTTGGTCCTATGATTACTATAGTATCTACTTTTTTGTGCTGTAGATATTGGTATATAGCTTTGTATGTATACGCCGCTATTCTTCCAGAGTAAATGTAACCTGCATGCGGCGCCACAAAACCTTTCGCTTCTTTTGAATAAGTTTCATCAACCTTTGCATATTGTAGGTATTCATTTATCATCTTTGCTAGCTTGTCTTGCTCCTCTGGATAAAAGCTACCTGCAACAGCTGGTTCGCGCATGCTAATCATTAATAAACTTAAAACTTAAATTATAAAATTATTATGAAATATTTAGATGAGATAATTAATAGGCTAAAGGCTAAGTATGGTGAGAATTTAAGCACTGAGCTTAAGCATAGAAATGATGTTGAATTGTTTGTATCAGTATTATTATCTCCACAAAATACAGATAAACAAGTAAACAAGGTTACAAAAGAGCTTTTCAAGCATTTTAAAACATTTAATGATTATGCAAATGCAAACCTAAAAGAGTTGTATAAATTCATTAAAAGTTTGAACTATTATAAGCATAAAGCAAAATATATAAAAGAAAGTAGCAAGATTATAATAGAGAATTTTAATGGAAAAATTCCAAACAATATAGATGAATTGATGTTATTGCCTGGTGTTGGTAGAAAAGTTGCTAATGTTATACTCAATGAATTATATAATTTAAATTATGGTATTGTTGTAGATACTCATGTTAATAGAGTAGCCAATAGATTGGGTTTGGTTAATTCAAGAGATCCACTGAGGGTTGAAAGGCAATTAATGAATATAGTTCCTAAGAAGTATTGGCATGATTTTTCACATTGGCTCATAAGACTTGGCAGAGATACATGTAATGCAAGAAATCCAAAATGCAATGAATGTATATTAAACGATATATGCCCTAACTCAAGAGTTAGATAAAATGCACGCTGTTTTATTTAGTGGTGGAAAAGATTCAACTTTAGCGTTGCATAAGGTGGTAGAAAAAGGTATTAACATAGATCTACTTATAACAATGCAACCAGAGAGCAAAGAAAGCTATATGTTTCATTATCCAAATGTAAAGTATACAGAATTGCAAGCAAAGGCACTAGGAATAAAGCATATATTTGTTTTTACAAAAGGCGAAAAGGAAAAGGAATTAGAGGATTTAGAAAGGGCATTAATAGATAATGAAGTAGATTTATTAGTAACAGGTGCAGTAGCCAGTAAATATCAAGCAGATAGGATAAATATGCTTTGCCAAAAAAATAAAATAGAGCATATTGCACCACTTTGGCATATAGAACCTGAATTAGAGCTAAGAGAAATTGCATCTAAGTTTTATGCAATAATTACTATGGTAGCGGCTGAGGGCCTTGATACAAGCTTTTTGGGAAAGAAGATTGATGAATCTATGATAGAAAAACTTCTATATCTTAATAGAAAATATGGAATAAATCTTGCTTTTGAAGGAGGCGAAGCAGAGAGTTTTGTTTTAGATGCACCATTGTTTAAATATAAGATAAATATAAACAAAGCACATATAGAAAAAGAAGGAATGCGCGGTATATATGTAATAGACGATGCCTATTTGGATAAGAAGTGATTATTTAACTACTTTCGTATAAATATCATCTTTATCTTCTAATATATTTTTTATTACTCCTTGCCTTGAACCATTTGCAATATAACCTATAGCACCTGTGCTTATCACAATATCATATAAGATTGAAAGCTTTGTTTTCATGCCACCAGTTACATCAGCTATCTTTGCAGAACCGGAAGTAAGGTTTAATACAGAATTTATATTGTCTTTATTTATCTCCTTTATAAGATTTGCATCTTTAAATTTATTTGGGTCTTTATCAAAGACTCCATCTACATCGCCAATCAAAATCACTTTGTTTGGTCTTAATTCATTTGCCAAATATCTAAATGCTTCCTCAGTAGAGACTATCGATACACCTTGATCTTCATCAATACCTAAATCACCATATGTTACTATAGAAAAGCCTTTACTTAGTGCTAATTTAATAGGTTCAATATTCCAATTTATTATTTTGCCCTTTTTTGTTATTACTCCTGCTGAAGGTGGAAAAGATATAGGCTCAAAACCTATCTTTAGCATTTCATCAAAAACAATTCTATGCAGCTGTGCAGCTGCATGTTGTGTAAGCGAAGCGCCATATCTGCTTTTTTCATTTACTAAGCCTAAATTGACTTGGTATTCTTTTGCAGGTATGTGTGGAAAAGAGCCCCCACCATGGCCTATTATTACTTTTTTATCATTCATTGAATCTTTTATCTCTTTTAGCAATAGATCAATTCTTTCTATATCTGGTGTATAGGGACTTGGTTTTGTTATTATACTTCCACCAAGTTTTATGAATATTAAATCTTCCATAATTTTAACTTAGAATAAATATCTTTAAAAGCATAATTTTAAATTAGATAAAAAGATAAAATAGTAAAAGATTAAAAAGGCACGTTTTAATCTTATTATATGGGAAATAATATAGAAGTAAATTATAGAAAGAAAGGAAAAAGTACAGATATTCTTATAACTACTGATTCTAAATTAGAAAAGTCTTTTGATTTGTTAGACTTAAAATCTATAAAGAGAAAACAAGATGCTGATAGCATTACTATTATGCAAATTAGTAAAGTAGACAATGAATTGCATATAAAATCTCTAGATTTTAAACTTAAAAGGCAAGAAGATCTATTAATCATTTCATCTAATTGCGATATAGAAAAAGTAAATGGAGATGGTATATTAATCTGCGCTGGTTCTGAAATAAGAAATGTAAATGTATATGGTTACAATAAAGTCTTTAGCTCTAGTATAGTAAATTCTATAATAAAAAACTCAATAGTTGATGAATCAATTTTAGAATATAGCAATGTAAAAAAGTCTTATATTTATAGAAGTGATCTTGATCATAAATTTGTCAGCAATGTTACTTATAACTACGGGTTTGAATATAAAAAAGAGCGAATCAATGCGTTGAAAACTCTATTTTATATTATTATAATTGATTTTATCTTATTGTTTGAATTTTTAAGTGATAAAGTAAATAAAATTAAGAATGAAATCATAGAGAAGCTTTATTAAAATACATGAGTAAAATATCATTATGAACGATAATGTAGCTATAAAAAGAGGCTTTTATTATAAGGCTTTTGATATATATGGTGGTTTAGCTGGTTTATATGAATATGGTCCAATAGCAGTAAGAATAAGAGAAAACATAAAGAAAATATGGCGTTGGTACTTTATAGATTATATAGAAGGCATAGAGATAGAGAGTGTAGAGCTTGGTCCAGAGATAGTATTTAAGGCAAGTCAGCACATTGCTTCTTTTACAGACCCTATAGTTATTTGTAAGACTTGTAATACTCCTTATAGAGCAGATAAATTACTTGAAGAATTTTTTGAGAAAAGAGGTTTAGCAAAAGAGGCAGATGAGATAAAGAAAATGAATGATTCTGAGATTGAAAAACTTATAAAGGAAAACAATATAAAGTGTGAAAAGTGTGGTGGTGAATTAAGCAAGGTAGATAGATTTAATCTTATGTTTAAGACAAATATAGGCTATAACAATATTGCTTATCTTAGGCCAGAAACAGCTCAAAATATATTTGTAGATTTCATTTATCTATATAAAGTAAATGCATTAAAATTGCCTGTTGGTATAGGACAAATAGGCCACTCTTTTAGGAATGAAATCTCACCAAGACAGGAACTAGTAAGAATGCGTAATTTTACTCAAATGGAGCTAGAACTTTTCTTTGATCCAGATTCTGATCAAAAGCAATTTAGAGATATAAACTTAGATTTTCTTGATAATTATGAACTTAATATTATGGAACCTAATGATGAAAAGCCCAAAATGAAAAGTATCAATGAACTTCTAGATAATAATGTTATACCAAACAGATATTTTGCCTTTATTTTATATATAGAAGACAAATTCTTAAGAGAGCTAGGTTTTAGTCAAGATGTATATAGGTATAGAGTATTAAATAAAGAAGAATTACCACACTATTCTGGTGGTAATATAGATTTGGAGATTAAGACCAGATATGGCTATATTGAATGCGCAGGTAATGCTTACAGAAAGGACTTTGATCTAAAACAGCATTCACTATTTTCAAACAAAGAGCTAATGGTTAATGAAAATGGCAGAAAATTCATACCACACGTAATAGAACCTAGTATTGGTTTAGATAGAATTTTCTTTGCTTTATTAGAAAACAATTTTGTTGATGATGGTAGAGGTTGGCAATATCTAAGATTAAATGAAGATTTAGCACCATATAAATATGCAATATTTCCTCTACAAAAAGATGATAAATTAATAGAAAAAGCAAAGGATATATTTAATATGATGCAGTTTAGACATATAAGTTCTTATTATAGTGATAGTGGTAGTATAGGTAAGCGTTATGCAAAGGCAGATGAAATAGGGGTTCCATATGATATAACCATAGATTATCAAACACTAGAAGACAATACAGTAACAATACGTAATAGGGATGATGCTAAACAAAAGAGAATAAAAGTCAATAATTTGTTTATTAGATAAATATTTTAAGTTTCTTTGTAGTAATTAAATTCAATGAGAATTCAATCAGCTATTGAATATCTAACAACTTATGGATGGGCACTTTTAATTATAGCTATAGTTTTGGGTATTTTGGTAGGTTCTGGGCTATTAAACTTTAGCGGAGTAATTTCTAATACTTATTGCATATTTGATGAACCACTTTCATGCCAAAATGCTTATCTAAGCTCCAATGGTCTCTTATCAATTACTATTTATTACTCTGGTGTAACTCCAATAAATATAACAGCATTAGGTTGTAATACACAAAAGCCAATAGCAATATTTACTAGTTATAGCAAGCCAGTTTATCTTGGTTCTGGACAACAAGTGACTTTAAACATAAGTTGTTATAATGGTACAAGTCCTTATAGCTCATATACAGGTGCACTTTTTAAAGGATATGTACAAGTAAACTATACAAATTTATACAATAATCTACCAAACGTTGATATAGGATCATTATTAGCTAAGGTTAGCTAAGTTTTCTCTTCTTCTTTATTTCTGATATTTCATTTAATACATCTTTTTCTTCATCATTTAGGAAAGAGTTTAATTTATATCTTAACTCACGTTCTTCATCATCATTAATGAACGTATACAATATATCATTTTCATTTACATGCCTTCCAAATACAATATCATCTATTGATATAGCTACCTCATCACCACTCTTTGCTTCATTTAGCGATATGCCATTAGATTGTATCTCTCTTATTCTTCCAAGAAGATCTCCATTTTTATTCATTAAAAGATCAGATGGCTTAATCTTGCCCTTTTCTACTTTTACTCCAAATATAGCAGGATGTGATATTCTAAACCTTGCATTAGGTAATACAAATATTTTTGCTGGATGTGTTATACTCTTATCTATTCTTTCTATCTCATTTTTCTTTTCCTCTTCTATTATCTTTTTGAAATCTTCTATTAATCTATATATTATATCATTTGTAAGAACCTTTACTCCTGTTGTATTGCTAAGCTCTTTTGCATCTGGTTCTATGTCAACATTGAATGCTAATACAAAAGAAGAATATGGGTCCTGCTTTTTCATTGCAAATGCATCTAATATATCATTCTTTGTTACGTTTCCTATACCTTTTTTACTTATTTTAAAACCTTCTTTGTTTAATAATTTTGATAGTGCCTCCAAACCACCTATGCTATCTGCCTTTACTACTATACCTGTTTTATCTGTAGCAAAAACTTCGCTAATTTCTGCATTTATCATTTTTGCATAGTCTGGCATAGATGTAGAGACTATCAATGAACCAGGTATAGCTTCTTCAAAACCATTTCCACTTATCTTTATACCTGCTGCTGCACTTACACGATCTATATAATAAAATTTGCTTAGTGATTCTCTTAGTTCTTGTAATGGTTTTGGCCTTAATAAGGCTTTTATCTTTGCCTCTTTTATACCATTAGGTGTAGCAAATGCAACCACATCATTTACGCTTAAACTGCCATTGAATAATATTACATCTATAGTTGTGCCTAAGCCTTTTTCTTCTTTTTTCTCTAGTATGCTTCCAATGCCAGGTCCATTTACTTCAATTTTTAATTGCATTTCTAAGAATCTTTGAGCTAAGCCAGCTGTATATAGCAACAATTCTGCTAATCCTTCACCTGTTTTAGCACTTATAGGTATAATCATTACTTCTTTGCTAAATTCTCTTACTCTATCAAATCTTTCACTATTAAAGCCTAATTCGCTTAACTTATATACTATATCATATACCCTCTTGTCTAATTCTAATACAACATTTTGATTCTGCTTTTCTATTGCTTCTAAAAAAGAATAACTTCCACTTGGTTGCCATCCTGTAATTAAATCTATTTTATTAGCAGCAACTATAAATGGTGTTTTATATTCTTTTAGTATTTCAATTGCTTCATATGTTTGCTCTTCAAAACTTTTAGAGACATCTACTACCAAAATAGCTAGATCCGCTACTGAACCTCCCCTTCTTCTTAAATTTGTAAAAGCTTCGTGTCCTGGTGTATCTATGAATAATAAGCCAGGTATCTTTATTTCGATCTTAAATTTGTTTATTATTGATTTGCTTATTGTATTTATTGCATCTAATGGAACCTCACTTGCTCCTATATGTTGTGTAATACCACCAGCTTCCTTTGCAGCGATAGTTGTATTTCTAATCTTATCTAGTAAAGATGTCTTTCCATGGTCTACATGCCCCATTACAACTATTATAGGTTGCCTTATCATAGGAATCAATTTTCTTATCTATGATCTCCACTCCCGTGTATTGTGCCTCTTTCTTTTCTAGATCTAAGTTTTTCTAAATTTTTAATTGCAACATAATCTAGATCTATATTCATAGCTCTTGCTAGTTCTGATAAATACCATAGAATATCACCTAGCTCATATGCAATATCATCTTTATCTAATGTTATATTATCTCTTGCGATCTTTTTTATTTTATTTAAAAGCTCACCTACTTCACCAGCTAAGCCAATAGCAGTATAGAATACAGCTCCATTTAAAGAATTTGGATATTCAGCAGTTTCCTTTGCTTTATTTTGATATTCATTGAATTCCATAAAAACACCATTTATTTCATTACACTTAAATTTTTTTATAATTATGTTACATTTATTATTGCGCAATTTTTACTTACAATATTTATTACATTATTGCTTATTATATTATTTTCTTCTTTTGCTAATGTATTAAATAGACTAAAACCACCTTGGTTCATATAAGCAGCAAAATAACCACCACATATCTTTATATCTTTACCAATATCTTGCTGAGTTGCACTTATATTCCAATGAACTACTAATGTATTAAATGGATTTGGTGGCATTATTTGATGAGGCTCACCTGATTGGTTTATTAGATAATACCAAGGACCATTGTTTTGTACTAATAGATTACCTGTTTGATTTCCTAATTCAACCCCATAATAATGTATATTTATAACTGGACTCTCCAAATAATATTTTGTTGCATTATTACCAGTATTCCATGTAAAGAAACCATGATATGTGACATTTAGCCATATAAGCTCGTTTGGTTGTACTTTAGTCTTATTTACATATACACTTACATTTCTTATTATATTTATTGGCAAGTAATGTAAGGTATTATTATATTCAACAAATACTCCTGTTAAATTAAATGATTTAAAATCTTGCATAGGTCTATTGTATAAGATATAAGTTAGATTTTCAGAGTTATTCTCTATGCTAGAGGTAGAGCTGTTTTTAGATTTAGAATAAGGTATATAGTACAAAGATCCATCAAAATATATTGCGTTTTCATATAAGCTATTATTAACTAATGGTCCTTTTAGGATTAATTGCCATGATGGACAGTAAGGCAATGGATTTGGTGTATAATCTAGATTAAATTGCTGGACCATAGGTATTACTACATACGATCCTTGTGGTATATTTGAGCAATTTTGTATGTTATTATATGCATAGAATCTTGATGGATTCTTATAATCCATATATACATGTAGATTTGAAAATGAGCTTGCAATATAAATATTAGTAGTATTTGGTAGGTTTAGCAAATAATTAGCAATAACTTTCTGTGGGTATGTTTCATAATATGTCAAATTGTTGCAAAACTCTATTGAAAGAAATCCACTTATTAATAATACTATTATTAGCAATATAGAGGCTATTGCACTTAACCTACCTTTCTTTATAAAATAAGCAAACACTATACCAAGACTTATCGCTGTTGATGGGCCTAATAATGCAAAGAATCTCTGTAATCTATAAGTTACTAAATATAAGAATTTTGGATATAGAGAAATATGCATTGGTCCATAATTTAATAATATAGCACCTATAATAAACCAAAGTAATGCAAAAATAATATTATCATTTCTAATTATGAATGTAAAGAATGCAAACATAATGAAAGGTATCATAGTAAGTAATACTAGAGATATGCTACAATCAGCGCCATAGGTATAGCCTACACATGTCTGTGAATTTATACTTGGCACTATAAAGTATTGATAAATTATAACTATCACTATTGTTACAAAACTAATTGCTATTTTAAATTTCCTATTTTTTATTTTAAATAGAGAATATAAGAATATAAAGAAAAACAAGTAGTAAAAATAAAATCCAGAGAAATTGTTTATAAAAATATTAGTATTAAGCAATGCCCTTATATTATTGCTTAACAAATTAAATATAATGTTATTAGGAAACATCATATCTAAATAAAACCTTGGGTCTATATCTGTTGAAGGTATAGTATCTGCAGCACCTACACTGCTATAAAATTTGCTATCTAATGTTATTGGAAATATAGGATTTCTGCAAAGTGTTGAAAAGGATATTGTTACATTGTTACAATCGTTATATGAAAAATAATAATTTATAGGCATAAATAAGATAAATGAAAAAATAATACCATAAATGAACCATAAAGAAATTTTGTTTATGCTAATCTTCTTCCTAATCAAATCTATTATAATTATAGCAAATAAAGTTATTGCCATAAATGCTGCTTCTGGTGTTGTTAATATGCTTAAATAAATAATAAAACCAGACAGAAAGAAAAACAGTTTATTCTTATCCTCTCTTGCATACAAGTAAAATAGGAAAGAAAGAGAGGATAGGAACATAGCAGTAATATCATCACTAATGGTTGGTGCTAACATTGTGACAAAAGGTATTCCAAAAAGAAGTAATGAAGATAATAAGCCAGCTAATTCATTGTATAACTTTTTACCTATAAAATATACAATTACTAATGTTGATGTAAATGATATTATATCCCACAAAGCACCGGCAAGTAAAGAAAAGCCAAACAACTTATAGAATAGCGCTATAGGAAGAAATTGCATTAATCTTATGCTAAATATATAGCCACTTTCTCGAAAAGTGCCTGTTACAACACTATATGCTAAATCTAAATATGATGCATCATCACCATAGAAAGATGGACCTATGAGGAATATTATGTTATAAGCAAAAGATATTATTACCAAAACAATTAGCGCTATTGTATATTTACTCAATTTTATCATAATTAAATCACTTTAAAATATACTCTCTTTTTATCTTTACCTTTGTTTTCAATCTTAACTAATTCAATATCTCCAATTTCAGATGTATTATTTACATGTGGCCCTCCATCTGCTTGTATATCTACTCCTGGTATCTCTACAATACGCCATATTTCACTCTTTGGTGGTTCCCTCTCTAATAATTTCACTATTCCTTCTATCTTTAGCGCTTCTTCTTTTTTCATATTATAGATTTTTACTTCTATTGCTTTCTTTGCTATATTATTGGCTTCTTTTATTATATCACTAAATGCGTTCTTTAGTGCATCTCCGCTTAAATTTATATTATAATCATCTCTTGCATACTCCTCTGTTATCTCACCACCAGTTATCATAGCATTAAACTTTTTATATGCTAGTGCTGCTATTATATGGCTTGCTGTATGCATTCTCATGAGTTTATATCTTCTATTCCAATTTATCACTATCTTTACTTTTTCATTTACATTAAATGTTGGTTTTTTGTCTAAAATATGGATTACATTATCATTTTCTCTATCATCTATCGCATCTATAATATTGAGCTCTTCATTATTGTATATTATTACCCCCTGATCACTTACTAATCCACTTGCATGTGGGTGTATTATTGTTCTATCTAATATAACTTTATTATCAGAGATATTTTCTATTATTGCTTCGCATTCTTTTAAATAGCTATCTTTCAAATATAATCTATCAGTTGGCATTATTTTTCTTTTTAATAAAAAGTATAAAAACCTATATTTTTCAAATAATTATTGATTTTTATGTATATTCTTGGAGTGCATGATGGACATGATGCTGGAGCTGCATTAGTAGAAGAAGGGAAATTAATATCTGCTGTTAATGAAGAACGTTTTACAAAGAAAAAAAATGATGTAAATTTTCCTATAAACTCTATTAAATATTTACTTACATTAGTTAAAAATGAAGAGATAGATAAGATCGCTATTCCTTGGATAGGTGGTAGTGCCTTATTTGGTAGAATATATCCAAAAAGAGAGCAAAAAAGAAGACAACTTTGGAGGCGTGAAATAAAGAAGCCATCATATGCAAACATGTTATTTACTAATTTTATGTTTAAGATTATACAAGACCAGAAGCCAACTTCGCTATGGCATTTCCTTGGTACTAATATAGGGGGCTATCTATTGAGAAATAGACTTAAAAAATTAGGTTTAGAGAAAAAGCTTGTTTTTGTAGAACATCATGTTGCACATGCCTCAAGTGCTTATTATGCTTCTGGCTTTAAAGAAGCTCTTGTCATAACACTAGATGGTGCTGGTGATGGCTTAAGTGGTTCAGTATCAATTGGCGAGAATGGTAATTTGAGAAGAATAAATACATTTAAGGCAAGTGCAAGCCTAGGCATTCTTTATGGTGCAGCTACTATTGCTACTGATATGCGTTATAGTGAAGATGAAGGTAAACTCATGTGCTTAGCCGCTTATTCTTATCCAACAAAAATTGAAGAATTGAAAAACATATCATATTATGATGAAAACAAAAAGCAATTAGTAAGCAAATTTGGAAGAAAATATGAGTTATATCTAGCAGAATATTTTAGAAATACAATACTGTGGAGATATAATAGAGAAGCATTTGCATATGCCATACAAAAACATGTAGAGGAACAAGTATTAAAAATAATAAAGCAAAACATAAAAGAAACAGGAATAACTAATGTAGCTGTTGCAGGGGGCCTATTTTCAAATATAGTAATAAACATGTTAATAAACGAACTTCCAGAAGTGAAAAACTTTTTTGTATTTCCACATATGGGTGACGGTGGACTTGCAGTAGGTGCTGCTTATTATGTTGATTTCTTAGAAAATGGGAAATTTAATGATAAGCAGATAGATAATCTTTATTTAGGCCCGGCATATACAAACGAAGAGATAAAGAATGAATTAGAAAAACATAAAGAAATAACTTTTGAAGAAATAAGTGATCCCACTAGTTATGGAGCAGAGCTTATAGGTAAAGAAAATAAGATCCTTTTGTGGTTCCAAGGAAGAATGGAATATGGTCCAAGGGCTCTTGGAAATAGAAGTGTATTAGCTCTGCCAAATGATCCTAAAAATAGAGATATAGTAAATCTTATTATTAAGAAAAGACCATATTATCAACCATTTGCAAGTACTATACTAGAAGAAGATGCTCCTAAGCTATTAGAGCCTTATCCAAGGCCAAATAGGTTTATGACTGTTGGTTATAGAATAAAAGATGAGCATTTTAATGATTTAGTAGCTGCTGCACATATAGATAAGACTACAAGACCACAAATACTTGGCAATGAAAACCCTATTTATAGAGATTTAATATTAAAAGTTAAGAAATATACTGGAATAGGTGCACTATTCAACACGAGTTTTAATAAGCATGGTATGCCTATTGTATTAGATCCTGCAGATGCTGTTTG
The DNA here is from genome assembly GCA_023256495.1 of Microcaldota archaeon. Lineage (GTDB taxonomy): Archaea > Micrarchaeota > Micrarchaeia > Micrarchaeales > CABMGC01 > JAGDXY01. The sequence continues at coordinate 25,349 of JAGDXY010000024.1, read as the reverse complement.
GACATTGTTAAATACAGGGGCTAGCGATATGATCATAGGAAATTTTTATGTGAAAAAGAAGCAATAATAAAATTTAAATATAACTTTAGATAATTTATTATATAGGTGTTATTTAGGAATGAGTAGAAAGGAATTAGGTCAAAACTTTTTAATAAATGAAAAGATAGCTGGTATTGAAGCTGAGTATGGAATAGATAAGGTAGTTTTAGAAATAGGGCCAGGCAGGGGTATATTAACTAAAATGCTTCAGCGTGTAGCAAAGAGGGTAATAGCAATAGAGAAAGATACTGGATTATATTACAATTTACTTAGTGATTTTTATAATTCTAAGAATGTAAGGTTAATAAATGCAGATTTTTTTAAGCTAAGCGGTTCTGATGTAGAAATAGATAAAGTTGATATAATAATATCTAATATACCATATAGCCTATCTAGCAAAACTATCGATTATATAATAAAGCATAAGATACCTGCAGTATTAACACTACAAAAGGAATTCGTTGATAGAATGCTTGCAAAAGAAGGTTCAAGAGACTATTCTAGGTTAAGCGTAATAACATCATTAAATCTAAACGTGAAAAAGATTATAGATGTACCAAGAGGTAATTTTAATCCAATACCAAAGGTTGACTCAGCAGTCGTTTACATAGAACCGAAGCAAGAAGTTGTTGAATATGATGATAAGTATATAAATTTGATAATGCAGCACAAGAGAAAGACCCTACGCGCTGCTATTTTAAATACATCAAGAAATTTAAAAGTAAGCAAAGGTCGTGTTAAAGATTTTATTAATGACATAAAAGAAAATAATACAAGAGTTTTTTGTATGAGCCCTTATGAAATAGTTAATGTAACAAATAAAATGAAGAAATACCTAGAATGAATAATCAGGCTCTTCTTCTTCACTTAATATAATTGCATTACTAACTTTTTCTTTAAACGTTTTCTCTGCTTTTTCTGAACCGTTTTTGCCTAATAATGCCTTATAATGCATAGGTGCAACAATTTTTGCTTTCATTGAATTTGCTGCTTCAATTGCCTCATCTAAATTCATTGTATATTTGCCACCTATTGGTATTAAAGCAAGATCAACATCTAATCCTTTCATCTCTTCAACAAAATCAGTATCGCCAGCATGATATATTTTACCTATGTCTAGATTTATTATATAGCCTACCCAATTGTTTTTCCTATTATGAAATTGTAATCTGTCTTTTACAATGTTGTAAGCAGGTATTGTTGAAAACGATATGTCATTTAGCTCATATCTATTATTTGGTTCAACTGGAAATGGTTTTCCTAATTTTAACTGATCCATAGCGCTTTTAGGCAAAACGACAATAGTATCTTTTTTTATTATCTTTTCCAATGCATTAGCGTCTAGATGATCAAAATGTGGATGCGTTATAAATACAATATCCGCTTTTCCAAAATCCTTTTTAAGATTGAATGGGTCAATAAAAATTCTCTTGTTATTGCTTTCAAAATAAAAACCAGCATGATATATCCAATGTATTTCATCAATGTTCATAATATTAATAAGTATAGCAATCCTTAAAAAATTTATATATCTTTTAATAAAAGTAACAAAAATTAAAAACTCATATTTATTAATATTTATTTGGTGTATCTATGTTCGTAGATATAGAAGGTATAGATGGCGCTGGAAAAACAACAGTAATAAAAGGTTTGGTAGAAAAACTTCGATCAAATAATATTAATTTCATAACTCTTTCTGAGCCTACTGATAGTGAAATTGGTAAATTTATAAGAAGTTTTTTAAGTGACAAAGAAAGAAAAATTGATCCACTTACATTACAGTTACTATTTATAGCTGATAGATCATATGATGTTGAAAATAATATAAAACCTTCACTTAATGAAAATAAAGTTGTAATAATAGATAGATATTCTCCATCGACTATAGCATATGGTAGCGCATCAGGCATCTCTATGGATCTATTAATAAACCTTAATTCAATCTTTCCTTTACCAGATAAAATAATATATTTAGATATAGATCCTAAAAAAGCAATGGAAAGAATAGATAATAGTGAAAGATTTCATAACCTTGAATTATTAGAAAAAGTTAGAGAGAGTTATAAAGAGTTATTTAAAAGACCACCATTTTTCAAGATTACAAACATTATAAATGTAAATGATAAGAGTAGAGACGAAGTAAACAGGATGGTAAGCGAAGTGATAAATAATGTTTTGGCCCAGGAAAAGATGGGCTTTAAAGCAGATAATTAAGTATAGCTAGCATAAAATTAAGCGCATCTAACTTCTGCGTATAAATCTCTCAATGTTCTGATCAAATTGTATACCATGTTCAATATAATCTATTATATACCATTTTAATATATCATCTACTTCTATTATATCTTGCGAAGCTTCATAATCCATTATTAACTTAGCCATTAATAGAGAATTAAAGTAATTATCGTCATTTATCTCGCTAATATCGCTAAAATCATAAATATCGTCAATTTTAGACTTATCGAATATATAAGCTTCTATAAGTTTTTTGTTCTTAAATGATCCAATATATAAAGAGTCCTTATCGAAAAGGAATTTTCTCAGATTGCCGTTTCCCATTGCTATCGCTTTTAAAATTTCATTTGTAGTAAGAGGCCTAATTGTTATATTATCTATTTTCTTTTCAATACCTTTTAAATTATTTATCTTTATAGCGTTTATCCATTCATTTTTTATATAAAAAGTATTGAAAAAGTAGTTTAATAAGTAAATAGATTCTGAATCTATGTTTTTTATGTTATAATTTTCTTTTAGTTCACTAGCACGATGATTTAAATAATTGTTTACCATATTTTTATTTGGTAATACAGTTGTATCAACAAAATTTATAGCTATTAAAAATAATTTCTCGATTTCCTCTATAAAGTTTTTACTTTCTTTATAAAAATATTTTACATATTTCGGTGGTAATATTGCTATTGAAGATATGAAATAAAATAACTTTTCTTTGTCTATACCTCTATTGATCAATTCTTCTAATATAGTTTTTAATTCTAATTCATATTTCCTGTCAAATCTGTTCTCATTCAAATTTTTTGCTAAATATATAAAAAATGAGTTGCTATCCCCATTAAAATCTTTATTAAAATTTGATAGAAAATCTAATTTTTCACCATCAAAATTATATATAGGTATTTTTCTGTTTTCAACATTGTTCTTTCTTATACCTAAAAATTGAATTAAAGCAGTTGCTAGTTCTGCAGTTTTTGAATCTACTCTCTTTTCAAAGATATTTTTAATTGTTATCCACCCCAATTTATGGTATAGTATAGATATTATTACATTTCCATCTAGTCCATATTTTTTTACGAAATCTTCTAAATACTCATCAGTAGTAAAATTTGATAATATATTTGTGCCAAGTATATATGCAAATATTTTCCTTTTATCCTCTTTTTTAAGATTTTTGTTTTCTAGCATAAGCCTAAAAAGATTCATTTCCTTCTTTTCTTCAAATATCTCTAAACTTACTAGAACATGAAGAACAAATTCATCAATTGATATAAAATTTATATATTTATCTATATTTTTTGCTATTTCTTCACTTGCTTTATAACTTAAATTAAATAGAAACAGCATTAAATCTATATTATCTCTACTCTTTAATTTTATATTTAGAACCTCTTCTCTATAGTTTTTAGATTTAGAGATGTTTAAAATGCGATCAACTATAGCACTGCTTCTTGGGCTATCTATAATTGTATCATTGCTGTCAACTATTGAGTTTAATATATAATCTATGACATTATAGCTGAATATTGGCCTTTTTATGAATTCTATAAATTCTTTATCATTAAGTGAAATTATTCTTTCTACTAATTCATAATTTTTTAATTTATTAACAAATTCATAAGGGGATTTTGAATTTAGTAAATCATCTATTTTGTTTTTATTTTTAATTGCCACCATAAATTAAAAATAATCTAGAATACATTATTAAACTTTTTTCATTTATACATAATTTATTTATAAATTAATCTAGCAAAATCTAATTATGGAACAAAACCTAGCATTTTTATTAAAAAAGGAACAAGATATTTTAAAATTTTGGACTAATAATGGAATAAAGAAGAAAATAGATGACAAAAATAAAAATAAAGAAGGTTTTTATTTTCTTGAAGGTCCGCCATATGCTAATGGCGAGTTGCATTTAGGTCATGTAAGAGGATATACAAGAAAAGATGCAATATTGCGATATAAAAGGTTAAGAGGTTATAAAGTATATGATAGAGCAGGATTTGATGTACATGGTTTGCCAATAGAGAACAAAGTAGAGAAGGATTTTGGAATAAAAAACAAGAAAGAGATCGAAAGCAACATAGGTATAGACAACTTTATTAATGCTTGTATCAGAGAAGCAGAAAAGAACATGGCAGATCAAATAAATACAGCAATACAACTTGGTGTTTGGCTTGATTTTGAGAACAAATATGTGCCTTATACTCCTGATTATATTGACAAAACTTTCAGACTGTTTAAAACAATTTGGGATAAGGGCCTTGTCTATAAGTCAGAAAAAGTAATGCCTTATTGCATTCATTGTGGCACAGTTCTTGCTAGCGGCCCAGAAGTAGAAGAAAAAGAAGAAACAGACCCCTCTATTTTTGTGCTTTTTAAAGTAAATGATGAGTTAACTAAGAATGAAGAACTAAAAAATACATATCTTGTCATTTGGACTACTACTCCATGGACAATAACAGATAATGTTGCTGTAGCAGTAAACCCACATGGTATTTATATATTAGGACAATTAGATGACAAAAAGATAATTTTATTAAAAAGCAGTGCCAAATTATTAGAAAAATACTTAAATAAAGAGATAAAAATTATAAAAGAATTTGAAGGAAAAGAACTAAAAGATATATACTATATAAATCCTCTAGAAGATCTTGTCCCAATACAAAAAGAATTGAGAGATAAGCACAGAGTAATTTTAGATGATTCTGTTGAATTAACTGAAGGAAGTGGTATTTTACATTTGGCTCCAGCCCATGGTCCAGAAGATTATGAAATTGGAAAAAGAGAGAATTTACCTTTAGTTAATTTAATAAATAAGGAAGGTATATTTATTGATAGTGCTGGTCCTCTAAAAGGTATTAAATTAATACATGATGCAAACAGAGAGGTAGAGAATTTACTAAAGAACAATGGTTCACTTTTATATAAAACAGATATAGTACATGCATATCCACATTGCTGGAGATGTAAAGAAAAATTAATATTTCTTCCAACAGAGCAATGGTTCATAAATGTAGAGAAACTCAAAGATGATTTGATAAATGCATGTAATAATGTAGCATGGTATCCAAAAGAATTAAAAAATTGGTTTACTGAAAGTATAAAACTTGCCCCAGATTGGGTTATATCCAGACAAAGATATTGGGGTATACCAATACCTATATGGGTTTGTGACAATTGTGGAAATACAAAAGTTATAGGATCTATTGATGAACTTGAGAAATTATCAGGTATTAAAATTGAAAGAACTGTCATTGGAATTCACAAACCAAAAATAGATACATATACAATAAAATGTGATAAATGCAATGGCACAATGCATAGAATACCTGATGTTTTTGATGTTTGGTTTGATTCTGGAGTAGCTCATACTGCTAGTATAGATGATAGTGAATTTAATAATATGTTTGGAAAGTTCTTCGTAACAGAAGGTCCAGATCAGATACGCGGTTGGTTTGCTACTTTAGCTAAAACAGCATTTGCTGCATATTCTAAGCTACCATTCTCTATAGTAATGATGCAGGGTTGGGTAGTAGATGAAAAAGGCGAAGCAATGCATAAAAGTAAGGGAAACTATGTGGCAGCACGTGATTTAATCAATAATTACTCTATTGATGCAATAAGAATGTATATGCTTTCTCATATAATACATGAAGCTCTAAAGTTTTCAAAAAGAGAAATACTAGAGATGCAAAATGCTCTGATTGTAATGCATAATATTTCAAAATTAATAAACGAATACTCAACTTTATATAAAGTAAAATTTACAAATGATATGTCTATAAGATATAGTGATTTTAGCGATTTAGAAGATAAATGGATTGTATCGAGAATAAATAGTTTAATAAAGATAGTAACTGATTCATTTGAAAACTATGCACCAAATGAAGGTATGGTAGAGTTATATAAGTTTTTGATAGAAGACTTTAGTAGATTCTATCTAAAATATGCAAAGAAGAGAATAAATAATGGAAAGGATGTTGAGTTGATAATAAACCTTATAAGGAAGATCCTCTATTATTATCTTTTGTTGCTTGCACCTTATGCGCCTTATAATACAGAAGCAATATACAAAGAGCAATTTAATTTTAAGGAATCTATATTCTTAGAAGATTGGCCAAATTATAATGAAAATGATATAGACTATGTATTAGAGAATAATTTTGAGGTGATTAAAGAAACCATATCTGCAATATTGAATTTAAGGGAGAAAAATAATATATCATTAAAAGAGCCTGTTGAATTAGTACATGTAGAGTTTAATGATGATTCATATGTAAAATTAGCGAAAGGTTTTAAAGAGATAATAAAAGATTATGTTAATAGTAAAGATATTGTCTTTACACTATCTCAGCAAGAATTTGTAGTAAAACCAATATATAATGTAATAGGACCTATATTCAAGGAGAAGACAAAGGCAGTAGTTGATCAATTAAGCAGGCTTGATCAAAGGGAAATAATAAAAGAGCTAAATAAAAATAATTATGTAAGAGTAAATATAGAAAACGAACCAATTGAGATAAGGAGCGAGTATGTAAAGATAGTACCAAAGATAGAGCAAGTAAAAGGCATTGTATTTAGATTCGGTACAGCTTATATTGAGAAAGGAGTTAGCGAAGAAACTAAGAAGGAAAGAATGATAAGAGAGTTTGAAAGAAACATACAATTAATAAGGAAGAAGTTAAATCTTAGTAGAGCAAATAAAATTGAGATTTATGTAGAAGCCGATAAAGAATTTATGGACTTAATAGAAAAGAATAAAGAAAAGATAGAAAAGACATTAAATGCAAGCATAACAAAAGAAAAAGAAAATAAGATACTTAGCGAATTTGATGTAGATAAATTCCATATTAAAGTTTATATTGCTCATTAAAATGATTTCAAAGAATGCGTAGCAAGTATAGTATGATAATTAATATTATTATTACTATACTCAGTATCTGTGCAATGATAATTGCTTGCGATGAATTTCCAAATGTTATTGGTATTGGGCCTAATAATATAACACCACCAACACTTGCATTTTGGCTTTTTAGGTTTGCTAAGCTATAGAATATTATCGCAATAAAGCCTAGGAATATAAGCAATAAACCAATAGCTAAAATATAATCGTACATACATTTATTTAAGATATTTAAGAATTAAAAATTTTAAATACCAACTATTTATATGGATAAAACAGAAAAGCTTAAAGAAAAGTTAGAAGAGCTTAAAAAGCAATATTCTTTTACTAAGGATAATAAAGCTACTAATAAGTATCTTGGTTCACTTAGGGCAAAAATAGCTGAAATAAAAAGGGAGATAACTGAAGCAAGCAAAAAGAAAAAAGGTTTTGGTTTTGGAATTAAAAAATCAGGAGATGCAACAGTAGTATTAGTTGGTTTTCCAAATGCAGGAAAATCTTCATTATTAAATAGATTAACAAATGCCAATTCAAAAATAGCAAATTATGCCTTTACTACTCTTGAGCCTATACAAGGTATGCTTGAATATGAAAACTCAAAAATACAAGTTATTGATCTACCTGGACTAATAGAAAGAGCATATGAAGGCAAAGGCAGAGGTAGACAAGTTGCAAGTGTAATAAGAATAGCAGATCTTATAGCAATAGTAGTAGATGCCTCTAATTATGAAGATGTATACAAATTGCTTAGAGAAATAGATTTGCTTAATATAAAATTAAATAAGGAAAAGCCAAAGATAAAAATAGAAAAGAGAGAAAATGGTGGTATAGTAATAGAAAGCAGTTATAAAGTCAACAAAGATATTGTAAAAGAGATTTTACAAGAATTTAAGATATATAATGCAATTGTAGTAATAAATCAAGAAGTTAATGAAGAAGATATAATAGATGCAATTGTTAGAAGAAATTTTTATGTAAGAGGAATTATCATATTAAATAAAATTGACCTTATAGATCAAAATAGATTAAACGAAATAAAAAAAGAATTATATGAAAAAACAAAAATGAAAGTAATAGGAGTAAGCGCAGAAACAGGTTATGGTATAGATGAGCTCAAAAAAATATTGTTTGAAGAACTTGATCTTATAAGAATATACTTAAAGCCAAAAGATAAAGAACCTGATTTTGATAAACCATTAATTCTTAGAAAAGGTTCTACAATTTTAGATGTTGCAAATGCAATAGATTCTAGAATAAGCAAATATCTAAAATATGCTCTAGTTACTGGAAAAAGTGTAAAATTTGCAAATCAAAAAGTTGGAAAGGATCATATATTATGTGATGGAGATATAGTTACGTTGGAATATAGAAGCATATAATAGAAATGTTTTTATATTTTAATGTTATAACATTATATAACATGAACAGAAAAATAGAAAGAAGGAAATATACTACAATAACAATACCTACAAAATTGTTTGATAAATTATCTGAAAAAATAAAAGATACGGGTTTTTCATCTGTATCTGATTATGTGACTTATATACTTAGAGAGATATTGGTTGAAATGGATTCTCCAGATGACAAAAAAGACGAAATTATTGAAAAATTAAGGAAATTGGGTTATATTTAGGTGTAATTTATGAACTTGAAGGATATAGCAGATTTATTATGGAAAGATCCAAATGATGAAAACTGGTCTAAATTTAGAGAGATATTACTAAAGAGCAATGCTAAGTACTATAGGGTAGTATATATAAAAGAACTTAAAAATAAAGACAATTTAAAAGATTCTTATGTAGAGTTATATGATAGTAAACAAAAACTTTTAGCAAAGATACCTATATACAAAAAGACAAAAAGCGGTATAGAAGGTGCTACTTATTATTTAAGGGGTCTTTATAATATTAATAAGGTGTAATCATGATAGAACAAAATTTAAATGAGTTAGAAAAAAGAAGTATATATATAATAAGAGAGGCTTATTCACGTTTTAAGAATATAGCTGCCTTATGGAGTATGGGAAAGGATTCAACAACAATGCTTTATCTTGCTAGAAAGGCATTCATGGGTAAGGTTCCATTTCCTGTTATACATATAGATAATGGAATTGATTTTCCAGAAACCTACCAATTTAGAGACGAGCTAGCTAAAAAATGGAAACTTAATTTGATTGTTGCAAAGAGTAAGATTAAGCCAGAAATCTCTGGTTTTAGTTGCTGTGGCGCAAATAAAACTATTGCTTTAAAAAAGGTAATGAAAGAGAAAGGATTTGATGCACTTATAGTATCTATAAGAAGAGATGAGCATGGGATAAGAGCAAAAGAAAGATATTTTTCACCAAGAAGTAAAGACTTTAAATGGAATTATAAAGATCAACCTGCTGAATTATGGGATGATTATACATCAAAGTTAGACAATGGAGGTCATATTAGAGTACATCCAATGCTTGATTGGAATGAAATAGATATATGGCGTTATATAAAGAAAAATAAAGTTCCAGTTAATCCATTATATTTCTCTAGAAATGGCTATAGATATAGGAGTCTTGGCTGTACGCATTGTACGGTACCAATAAAATCTAATGCCAAAACATTAGATCAAATAATAAAGGAGCTAAAAGTTACAAATGTAGAGGAGAGATCAGGTAGGCAGCAGGATAAGGAAAAGGAATACATAATGCAAAAACTTAGGGCATTTGGCTATATGTGATTCTATGAAAGTTTATAGAGTAGCAATGCTGGGGCATAAGGATCATGGAAAATCTACATTAATAGGCTCATTATTGATAAAAACAAAGTCAGTCACTAAGCAACGCATAGAAGAAGCAAAGAAAGCAAGCAAAGAGCTTGGAAAAGCATTTGAACCTGCCTTTTTGTTAGATAGCTTTTATGAAGAGCAAAGAAACGGCATGACTTTAGATACTACTAGGGCTGAAATTCATTATAAGAATGTTGCTATAGAATTAATAGACGTTCCAGGTCATGAAGAGCTTATTAAAAATATGATAACAGGTGCATCATATGCTTCTGCTGCAGTTCTTATAATTTCTGCTAAGAAAAATGAAGGTATAAGGCCACAGACAAAGAGGCATTTATATTTAGCTAGTATGCTTGGCATAGATAAGTTGTTAGTTGCTGTAAATAAGATGGATACTGTTAATTATAGTGATGAAGTTTTTAATAATATAAAAAATGGAATCGAGCCATTTATCAAGGAATTGAATTTAAAAGAATATTATTTTGTACCGATATCTGCATATAATGGAGAAAATCTTACAACAAATTCTATTCATATGAAATGGTATAAAGGCAAACCACTTCTTGATGTTTTGTTAAGACTTTTAAAAACAAACAAAAGCAAAGATAAGAGGTTTATTGGCATTGTGCAAAGCAAGATAGAAGATAAATTTGCCATACATATATTAAATGGTGAATTAAAAAGTAACGATCTTGTCAAAGTATTGCCACAAGGTAAAATAGCAAAAGTAAAAAGCATATATAATGGTTTAAAACCTTCTAATAAAGCTAAAGTAGGAGATAATGTAATGATAAGTACTGATGTTGTTTTAAATCGTGGTGATTTGTTGGTACATAAAAATGATAAATTAGAACCAGTTAGTATGTTTCTTGGTAAGATATTTTTAGCAAAGAACATTGATAAAAGAAATGTAATAATTAGGATTAATGGCCTAGATTATAATGCTAAAATCTCTTTTATAAAAAGAATAGACCCTACAAGAAATAAAGAGTTAGATGGCAAACCAGAGCAGTTAGAAGTTGCTATTGTAAAGGTAAATGTTGAAAAGAGCGTAGCAGTTGAGCCTTTTGAGATAAATAAAGATATAGGTAAGTTTACTATCTTTGATAATAAAAACAATTTCTTAGGTTTTGGAAATGTACTAAAATTATGATTTAAATACTCTTTTTCTATATATCTCATTTTTCATTATTTTGTTAATATCTATTCCTTTTATCATACTAATATTTGCAGGAATTCCAAAACTTTCAGAATAAACTACATTTGAATATAGTAGCTTATATGCTGATTTATTATTGCTTAAAATTCCAAATAAGAACTTACTTATATTTACTAAAGAAGAATACTTATTCATTTCTTTAAATTCAAACCTCTTTGGCATATGAATTGCAAGTGGAACTTTTACTATTTCATCATGAAGCATTGTGCCATGGCCTATAAAGCCATGTTCATTGAATTCTTGACCATGATCAGAAGTAATGATTACTAAGCCATCATCCAAAAATCTTTCAGCTATATCCTTTGCATATATCATCGCTCTTTCAGATGCTAATCTATATTTATTCTTCCATTCTTTTATCATTTGCTCATTTGGTTGAATCTTTAAGAAAGGAGTGCTCCAATTAAAATTATCTCTTCTTAGATATGGATCGTGTGCCTCCATTAAATTTACAAATAAGAATGTATTATCTTTGATATTTAATTCTTTAACCCTTTTTACTATGTTTTTTCCACCTTTTTCTAAAGGCCATTTATCTATATAATAAGCTTTGAATTTTTTCTTAATGCTAGATGGCATGTTTATTATAGAATCCTTTGCTACTTCAAAAAATAATTTTTTATCATTTTTCAATATATTCATTATTGTTAATAGAGTATTACTAGATGTTTGATCTCTATATTTTGCGACCTTTTCTTTTAGTTCTTTTGAAACTTCAAATATGCTTCCAAAAACATCAGTAAAATATGTCTCTTCATAAAAAATTTTGAATTCATCAAAACCATATATTGGATTAACATAAGGATTTGCAGATATTGCTATTGTTTTGAATTTTTTATTTAATATTGAAACAAAAGTTTTCTTTTTTAATTTAATTTTGTCTATATTAAGACTTTTAATATACTTTGTTTCATGGGCTTTATGTTGCGATGGATATAAACCAGTAAATAATGATGCATGTGATGGTAATGTCCAAGGTGCTGGAGCTATACATGAATCTATTGTTGAAAAATCCTCTAGTAAATATCTTTTTTTATCTTTCAATTCATTGAATGTATCTAAACGCAAAGTATCTATTACTATTATTGCTATTTTCATTTACTCATCTTGCGATGCAAATTTTTTAATAAAGTTTAATATAGCAGACTTAATAATATAAGGCTCACCTTCATATATGAATTTTACGCCAACTCTATATGCATTATGGTCTATATAAACTATGTATATATTATTTTTACTTATATTTACACCTTTAAATAATGTTATAAAATCATATAGCTTATCTCTTAGTTGACTAAAATCTACTTTTGAATTTACTTCAAATGTTAGATTTATAATTTTCTTTTTTGTATTATTATGATTTATTATCATAGCTTGAAGCATTATTGAATTTGGTATCTGTGTAGGTATACCTTCTTCATTATATATTGTGGTATAAAAGAAGCCAATATATTTTACTATGCCTTCATAACCTGGAATTAGCCTTTCATGTTGATAACTTTGTGCTATAACGCCATATTGCCAAGTAACTAGCGTTATCCTATCACCTACTCTAAATGGTCTAACTATAAATAATATTAAACCAGCAATGAAATTTCCTAATGATGCTTGCGCAGCAAGACCTACAACAACGCTAAGAAAACCAGCACCAATTATAAACCCAGTTATATTTATGTTTAGGTATGAAAGTACTAATAAGATTAATATGCTATATGCAAATATCCTAAATAGATTTCTTACCGCTAATGCCTCTTCCTTAATTCCTGGTCCCTTTCTTTTTGATAGCGTAGAAAATATGCCAAAACCTATTAATTCTATTATTATATAACCAAATGCGATTATAATAACTACTTTTATTGCAATTCCAATCCAATAAGGAAGGCCACTATTAATTATTATATTATCAACTAGCCATAATATAATTAATGAGAGAAACAACAAAGCCAAATCTATTGCTATATACTTATTTATCATATTTATCATTTTATACGCCGGGGCTGGGATTTTCATAGATATTTTGAACCCAGAAGGCTCGGATGAGCCACACGCTACCTAGTTGTTTTCTCCAGGCGTGCGCGTTACCGGATTCCGCCACCCCGGCATAAATTAATTTAATTCATTCTTCTTTAATAATTTTTGCTTAAAAAATTTCACAATTATACAATATAATGGAAACATTTATATATCAGAAAAGAGTAAATATTTATTATGGAAGAAGATGGGGGTGGGGTTGTATTATTTTTTATAATGGCCTTCGTATTTTTAGTAAGTTCTCTAGTATATGTTGTTAAACGCAGAAAAGAAAACAAAGATTTAAATTATATATAATTCTGAATATAAATATGCACTTACAAAGTGCAATAGAATATATTGTAACATATTCGTGGGCAATATTAATAATGGCTTTAATACTTGCTATAATGTTTATTTATGTTAATGGGATTGCTTTAATTGCGCCAAGTTCTTGTTCTATCTCTTATGGTGTTTATTGTTATGACTTAATTGCAGGTTCAAATAACAATACTACAAAAGTAATCTTTTTGTTATCAAATGCAGAGCAGTACTTTTTATATAGCCCAAGTATAACTATAACACTTAGAAACAACAATTATACAGGCCACTGTGATCCAAATTTTGCTAGATCTGGCTCGTCTCTATTATGCTATGTCTCTATTCCAGAGCATTTTGCAAACAATACATTGTTATCTGGTAAATTCTATATAAACGCATATCCATGTCCTATAGGTAATGCCTCTTCATGTAAAAATAATGAAGAAGAATCTTTTGTAGGTAGTTATAATACTAGAGTAGCTATAGTGAACAATCTTTCTGTTAGCATTACTTTATTTGCTAACCCAGAAATAGCAAATGTTAATCAAACTCAACAAATATATGCTAGACTTCTTATTTTTGGTAGACCAATTGTTGGAGCTGCAATACACTTTTATGGCCAAGAATTAAACTTAACACCTAATCTAAATTTCACAAATAGCAATGGCTATACTAATACAGAAGCTAGCATTAATGAATCAGGCATATACAACGTTTCAGCAAACTTTTCAAACATAACTAAAACAATACCAATTGTATTTGTACCTAATGCAAACAATATAACTGCTGTTGTTCCAATAAAAATAGTAAGTAATAATACACCTCTATATAACTTTCAAGAGCTTATGAATATCTCAAAAAGTAACTTTTCTAGATTTCTAAAAGTAAATAATACCTATTCAAATCTATTATTTATATATCCAAACGGTTCTATTATACCTTATTGGATAGAAAATGAAAATGATACAACTATAAGACTGTGGCTTAGGTTGTCTTATGTTAAAGGTCATGGTATAACCCCTATATTTTTAGAATTTAGCAAATTTAATGAGCTGAATGGAATATATGGTGGTGAGGCATATCAGATAAGCAATAATAAAGGTTTAGATAATGGCAATAATATATTTAACTTCTATGAGAATTTTGGTAATTCATCTATTAATTTTTATACATTCAATGCAATAATAAACAGCTATAGAAACTATACTATCGTTTCTGCTAATTCTATATCTTTTGGTATATCAAACACAACAAATTATAATAGAGATTATATTTTTGACATATACGGATCTTTATTTACACCACTATTCAATGAATTTGAACTAAACAATACAAAAGGCAGTTTTGGTATAGCATCATTATTAGGTTTGCTTTTAGCTATTTCTAATAAGAATATTTCAATAATTGGCATAACCCCTATAAGAAATGCAGTTTACTCTATTGTCTATAATCCTAGTTCTGAAATTTATTTAAATTACTATAATATCTACAATAACTCTTTATATAATGGAAGATTAAATACTATAACTCTCTATGGCGATGATATATTATATCCATATTATGATTCTAATTTTAGTATAGAATGGATAAGAGTTAGAGAATATCCAAAAAATGGTATGCCTAATTATTATTTTGAAGGTATATATAATAAGGATTAAAAGCATTTGTTTTTAGAAATAATTATTTTAAATTTCATGTTTTATTAAGTTTTATGGAAGCACTTGTATTTGTACCAAGAAAAGATTTTAAGGATGAAAGCTTTACAACAGTAGTAAACATGCTAAAAAAGTGGGATATAAAACCTATTATTGGATCTTATAATACATCTACTTGTTATGGCTATCATGGGCTTACCATAAAACCTGATGTAGATATTACTTATGCAAATCCTTCGCAATATTCATTACTTGTTCTTATTGATGGTCCTGGAATAGAGGAAGAGAAGCTATATGATTCAAGACAGATAGCAGATTTTATCAGACTTTTTAATGATTTAAATAGGCCAATACTTGCTATAGATTCTAGTGTGGGTCTTCTTGCTAAGGCAAATATAATAAAGGATCAAAAAATAGCAAACATAGATAATGATGAGATAAAAAAGACAATTAAATTATTTAGAGGTTATATAACAGAGAATAGTATTGAGGAGTCGAAAAACATATATACTGTAAAGAATTGGAAGGAAGTTAGCAATGCAATGGATAAGATACTAAAGAAAATTAATGTAAAATAAACATTTTATTTTCATTACCGCAATTGCATTTATATATAATAAAGTCTTTACTTTTTCTTACTTTGCATGTTATTCCAGGTATTAAGTAATTATTACATTTTTTACATATAAACAGCTTTTTACTTTTTGGTATTTTTACCTTATTGTGCATGCTTAACCTTCTTGCTATATAAACATATCTTTTTGCTAAATCTATCTTATTTTCTTTTACTCTATTTTCAGCTAATTCTAGTAATCTATTTATTCTAAATAGGGTAATTTCCTTTATTAATGACATATTATATCATTCTATTTACTTTAATTTAAAATTTACCTTCTTTATAGAATTTTCTAATATTTCAAGACCTTTTTCTATATTTTCATAGCTTACTGTTAAAGGAGGTATTATTCTAATTGATGATTTGCCTGCTGGAAGTAATAATAATCCATCATAAAATGCATTTTTTATTACTTCATCTCTCTCTTTAACTGCATGTTCTTTAGTATATTTATTCTTTACTAATTCTATACCTATCATTAATCCAATACCTCTTACGTCTCCAATAAGCTCATATTTATTCTGCATCTCTAGTAGTCTTTTTATTATTATCTCACCTTTTTTCTTTATCTCTCTTTCTAATGTGAATCTATTTTTATTTATATACTCTATTGTTGCATTTGCGCCTGCTATAGCTAGATAGTTTCCACCAAATGTATTTGCATGTGATCCTTCTGGAATAGTACCTAATTTATTAGAAGTTACTGTTATACCTATAGGTACTCCACCACCAGCACTTTTGCCAAATGTATATATATCTGCCTTTGTATTAAAATTATCTAGAGCAAGGAATTTGCCTGTTCTCATATATCCTGCTTGTACCTCATCATCTATTAGCAATATGCCATATTTATCAGCAATCTTCCTTAATTCTCTAAAGAAATTTTTTGGAGGTACAATATAACCACCTTCACCTTGTATTGGCTCAAACATTATAGCAGCTATTTCATCGCTACTATACTCTTTGTTTATTATATTTTCTTCTATAAAATCTATTACATAGTTTGTACATTCGTCTTCATCGCCGTATTTAAATCTATAAGGATATGGATATGGCACATGTATTGATCCTACAAAAGGACCTAGATGTGCTCTTTGTATGGCTTTTGAAGCGGTTAGCGATAAAGAGCCATATGTTCTACCATGAAATGCATTATAAAATCCTATTATATAATACCTTTTATTTAATAATCGCGCAAATTTTATTGCAGCTTCATT
The DNA here is from genome assembly GCA_023256495.1 of Microcaldota archaeon. Lineage (GTDB taxonomy): Archaea > Micrarchaeota > Micrarchaeia > Micrarchaeales > CABMGC01 > JAGDXY01. The sequence goes on along the minus strand of JAGDXY010000024.1, from coordinate 8,371 downwards.
TGCTTCTGTACCAGAATTTGAAAAGAATACCTTTCCAAACCCATTAGGCATAAATTTAATCAGTTTTTCTGCAAATTCTACCTGCTCTACTCCATAAAAATCTGTAAATGCAGCATGTATTAATTTATTTGCTTGCTCTCTTATTGCATTTACTATATATTCATTACCTATTCCAAAATTATAAACGCTTATAAAACTGCTAAAATCTATAAACTTATTTCCTTCTATATCATATACAATATCATTCTTTCCATGACTTGGAACAAAAGGAAATACCTCCCTTGTAGTGGGCATTATTACCCTTTTATCTCTTTCTATAATATTTTTAATCTTATTACCTATTTTTATCATATTTAGAGATAATATTGCTTATTTAAAAAATCTTTCTATTTTAATCTTTTCGTTAATTTTTATAGGAGATATTAGTTTAATAATTAATCTTTTAGTAGTAAGGAATATAAAAGGGGAATATATAGGTAATATAGTGTACAGAATAATAAACGAACTAAAAGACGAACTAAAAGATGTTAGGTCTTATTTAAGTTTGAAGGCATATAATTTAGCTAATACCTTAGATACAAAAACAAATAAAATGCTTTTGTCTTTGATTGATGTTGAGCTTTCATCTATTCCAGCATTTTATTTTGAATATTCTGTATTACATTATAAATTAGGTATACCTGCTAATATTTCAACATTTATACCAATCTATGTTGTGCCATTAATTGTTGCTGAAGTAGTTACATATCCAATATCATATGGTATAATAACAGCTGAGATTAAAACCGCTAAATATCTATTAAAAAAATTAATAAGATAGGTGTATATATGTTCTTTCAAATAAAGAATATAGAAAAGGATGAAGCAAAAGTACTCGCATCTACAATAACATATGGGCTTAAGCAATCTTTGTCATTTTTAAAAATTATGGAAGACACTATTAGTATTGGCGATTCTTCTAAGCTATTCCCATATATAATCGCAAAGGGCGTAGATAAGGATAGTATTAAGATAAAAATATATGGTAAGTCAAAAAACTTTTACTTCTTTGAGATAAGTATAAAAATAAGCGGATATGAAGATGATTATTTAGAAGTAGAAGATTTGTTCCTCTTTGTAATGCCTAAAGACATTGCAAACAATAAAGAAAAGGTGGCTCTATTTATGTTTTTAAATTTACTTGGAACAGAAATCATTAATGATGTTGAAACAAAGAAAAGGGATTATAATATTGAAAACCAACACTTTTTAAAGCTAATCGGCCTAATATATGGCTATAGCCTATTCAACAATATTAATATTAAATCAAATAAAGATGTTTTATCAGTTTTATTAAATATTCTAGACCTATTTGGATTTAGTAAAATTGATGATGAATTAAATAATATGAATGAACTTGGAATAAAGAACTATTTGGATTTTGCAGACTATATCAATAATATGTATTATATGCTTATATCATCTAATATTTTGCTAGATATTATTCAAAATTATGATATAGATAATATAAAGAAATTTTATATAGAAAGTAAGGCATTGCCACACATTAACCATAGAAAAATTTCAAAAAATAAAGAATATTTTGAAAATCAAGCCAAGCTTTTATTAAATAAGATAAAAAAGAATTATAAAGAAAATGAAATTGATTTATTAGAATCATTAATTTATATAAAAGAGGAATACAAAAGTTTAGTTGAAAGGATAAATAACTTTATTGCTAAAAGGTAGTTTATCAAATATCATTATGCAATCTAATTCAGTAACAATGCAATTAGTACCTATTATACTAGATATAGACGGCTTTGTTCTACCAAAGTCACCTGATACAAATTCTTTTATATAAGTTCCATGCTGTGCTATTATATCAAGCATTATATGTTTTTTATCTATAAATTCAATTCTTTTTATTCTTATCTTTCTATATCTTATTAAATCAGGCCTTCTATGCATAACTCTGGTTGGAGTTCTTTGCTCTATAAAATATTCATTTTTTAAATTTAGTTCTTTTATTTCATCTTTACATTCAATTAATGCAATATACTCTTTTTCTACTTTTTCATTTTTTAACATCTTTACAAGTTCATCGTTTGCAAACAACAAATCACTTACCATAACTCTTTCATTTTCATTTATTTCTTCCTTTATTTTATTTAGGTCTATATTTCTAATTTTAGGTTTTGTTAACTTTATTAGAAATGGCCTTCCATTACCTAACATTCTAACATCAACATCCTCTCGTCCTAAACCTATTAATGTATATGAATCTGCTCTTGTTTCTCTTTTCATTGGTTCGCCTATTATTTCTTCTATACTTGTTTTATACGCTTTACCAGTGTAATCACAGATTGCGCAACCTCTACCATTACATACCTTGCATGAAAACATAGTTTGTGGTATATAACGAGATAGTTTTATATATCTACCATAAATATATAACGGTCTTATTGTTATTTTTAAGTTATACTCATCAAATATTCCAATTAAATCTGGGTTTACAGGTGTTGCTTTTTTGCCTGTTTCTTCTATCTTTTTTCCTACTTTCCTTATTATCTCTTTTATTTTTTCTTTATTATTACCTGTAGCCCCTAGCCAAAATGTGTTAAATTCAATATCTCTTGTTTTATTTTGAAATAATTCTATAAATTTTTTTATATGGTTGCTTTCTATTACAACCATATTATCACTAAAAATGAGTTAATATCTATTATACATTATATTTTTATATTTTGATTCATTTAGAAAATATATTTGGTGTATTAAATGGATAGGGATATAAAGCATTGGTCAGAGATATTGGCCGAAAAAGCAATAGAAAGATCAAAAGATAAAGATAAAGTTGTAATAACTGGCGGTATAACAACAAGCGGGCCTGCGCATCTTGGTACTGTTTGTGAATTTTTATATCCATCTACAATAAAGAAGGCTGTTGAAAGCAAAGGTAAAAAAGCAGAAATGTATTTTGTTGGAGACATTATGGATGCTTTTGATGATATACCACTAGAATTGAAGCAATACGCTGAACAACTGAAACCAGAACTTGGTAAACCCCTAGTTAATGTTCCAGATCCGCTTGGCTGTCATAAGTCTTATGGGGAGCATTATTTATCAGAAGTAGAATCAATAATGAAGAAAATGAACCTTGATATAAAAGTTGTTAAGGCATCAGATATATATGCAAGCGGCGGTTTTGATGAATATACTAAAAAATACTTAGAAAATGAAGATAAAATAAAGGAGATAGTTGCTAGAACTTCATTTAGAAAGATAGAAAACATGCAAGATTGGAGCGTTATAATGCCTATTTGTGAAAATTGCGGCAAGATAGCAACTACAAGAGTTATATGGCATGATTCAGAGAATTATGAATATATTTGTGATAAAGATGTAGGCTATACGAAAGGCTGTGGTTATAGAGGTAAAAACAATATAAAAGAGCATAAATATAAATTACAATGGCGTTTACATTGGCCTGCTTGGCAGATGTACTTTAATACAGATATAGAAGGTGCTGGCGTTGATCATATGACAAGAGGCGGTAGTAAAGATACATCTTATGCAATATTAAAAGAATTCTTTAATAGAGAGCCACCAGTTTATTATAAATATGGTTTTGTTCTATTTCATGGTAAAAAAATGTCAAAGAGTAAAGGTATAGGCGTAACGGCTACACACATACTTAAATTAATACCTCCAGAGCTTCTTATGTACATGCTTGTAGTTCCTGAACTTGAGCATAATAAAGATATAGATCCAAATGGAGATAAGCTTATATATGCATACGATGATTTAGAGAGAATTGCAAGTTTAGATAATCCAACGAACAGAGCGGATGTAAAGAAGAAATTTATTTTTAATTTAATAATAAAAAATTTGCACTGGCACGTACCATTTACCGATATATTAACAACATATCAAATATATCATGATTGGAATCAAGTTAAGAAATTATTGAATGATGAAGAAGGAGTCGATTACCTTGCACCTTATATAACAAATTGGATTGAAGAAGGTTATGTACCAGATAAGTATAAGTTTAATATTGGAAATAATAAAATAAATGAGTATACAGAAGAAGTTAAAGACTTTATCAATAGATTAAACAGTAATATGAATCCTTTAGATATACATAATTTGGTATATGCGGTATCAAAAGAAAAGAATATAGAGCCATCTAAATTATTTTCTGTTTTATACAAAGGTTTAATTGGAAAAGATACAGGCCCAAGGTTTGGCAAGTTAGTTTATTTTATAGGTGTTGAAAAAGCAAAAGAAATATTGAATAATGCTTTATCTAATTAATGTTTCTTATTTATTATTTTTATAATTATATATGCATATCCTAGTAATGCAATTACTATTATTGAAATTACTATATACAATTGATTAGTTATATTCTTTATTATTTTTTCATTACTTAATGATTCATTTATATAAACATAATGGGTATAATTCTCTTTTGTTATGTTCTTTGATGTGTTTTTTGATATAATATTTATTGAATTTGAATTAATAATAGCATTACTTTTAAATAAAACATTGCTAGCTATTATGGTTAAATTAGTTCCACTTATACTATATGAACTATTAGTTGGTATAAACGTTACATTATATAAATTTATTTCGCTATTTGTTGCATTTATTCCATTTTTGTAAAGATAGCAATTTTCTATAGTTACATTCTTAGCATTATCTACTTCTATATCAGTTTGATTGTCATTTAAATAACCATATCTACAATTTACTGTTATATTATTTGATATTATTCTCAATCCAATATTGCATGTATTATTCGTAAGCCAAAATATATAATTTTCTTTGAGTGTATTATAAACAAAAGGATAATAGCCAGATGTGTTTAATGTTGTTACGAATTGATTGCAAAAACCAAGTCCTATAGAATAAAATGGTGATGTAGTATTTTCATGATCATAATTTGTATTTAATATTGCATAAAAACCATAATTCCCTGGTTTTTCAAAACCCGCATTGTATGTTAAAACACCACTCGTTACATTATTGAATATAGCTATAGGCGTTGCATTAATAAAACTCTGCGGTTCATTATAAATTATAAATTTATTCCATTTTGTATTATTATAGAATTGTATAAAGAATCTTATTATCATAGGTTTATTAGCAGGAAATGGTTCTGCAAAATACATTAGTGGTTTTATAAAAGCAGGTTCATAAACGATATTATTTGTCATATTAAATACATACCTATCTACTTCATCGTAGCCTGAATATGGCGTTTCATATATATAAGGATTGTAATTTATTATCTTGTTTTTATATACTTGCTTTATTTCTATTGGAAATATGCCAATGCCATTTACACTAGCATTTAATTGTATACCAAACCTAGGAATAGTATAGTTAGATTTGCTAATTGTATTAGATAATGTAGTATTATTAGCGCTCATAGAAATTAGATATGGATTTTCATTTACTATGTTATATGGAAGTATTTCAACAAAACGCGCTACTCCATATGTACTAGCGTTATTCAAATGTATAATAACTTTTAGAAAATAGCCTATACCTATATTTGAATTATTGTCTGAGAAATTTAATGAATAATCGCCGCTATCATTTATTAAATTGTTTTGTGCATTATTTTTGCTATATACTTTACCATTTATACTACAATTTTCAATTGTATTGTTATATGTATTATTTAGAAAATAGACATTTAGTATAGAAGCATTATTACATATAAGCAATGAGTTACTTACATTATTTGAAAAGGTAACGTTGACATTGCTCGAATTCAATAGATAATGAATGTAGCTAGTCTTTATTATAAGAGTTAGTAATAAAAGCGCTAGCATATTACTTAATTAATTGTTTAAATTATTAAACCTTTGGCCTTCTCTTTAGACCAAGAGAGCGTATTATATATTATCTCGATAGTTCTTTCTTCATTATCGCTGTAGCTATATTCATATATTACCTTTTTCAATCTTAGCATTGTCCTTTTTAGCTCATTTGGTGTTTTTGATAGATCATCTAATTGATATATTATATTCATAGATTTTTTGCCTAGGCCATTAATACTTCCATTCTCTATGTTTTTGTATATAGTATTTACTATTCTTACATACAAGTCTAGGAGATAGTTTATAACTACTGAGTTTGCATAAAATGGACTTAGTAATTGCCTCTCTACAATGTTTGTTATTTCTTTTATTTGTTTTTTATCATTTATATTTGATAGCTTATTAGGTATATCATTCTGAAGTGCAGTCATAATTTTATAAAACTTTTCTATGACTTCACTTCTTCTTTTTTGCATAATCACTTTTGGTTTTCATTATTTTTAAATGCTTAAACATTTTAATTCATGTTTGTTTGGTTAAGTTGCTTGTTTCATTGTTCAAAAAAGAAGAAAAGGCTATTTTGTCTTTTACATCTAAAAATTGTGATATAAGTTGTTTATATTTTTTCCACTCATATCTTTCATCTAATAGAATTATAAATGCTTTATCATCTTCTTTCCTTATTGCTCTACCCGCTGCTTGTATCGTCTTTACTATTGCAGGTATTATATATGCATAATCATAACCTGCGCCAAATAACTTTTCATAATAATTAATCTTTGCTTCTATCTCTATATTTGGAGTAGATAAGGGTATACCTACTATTATCAAACCTTTTATGATATTGTTTTTGTAGTCTATACCTTCACTTAGAAGACCACCCATAACTCCAAGAAACAACGCATTGTTTTCTTTATACAAATCGCTTATTATCTTTTCTACTTCTTTTGAATTCATATCTCTCTTTTGTCTTATTATTGGTGAATGCTTTATATATCTAAAAACATTTTCTTCTACATCAAAACTAGGGAAGAATACAGCTACATTTCCATTTATTCTTTCTTTTATCAAGTCTATTCTTTCAGCTATTTTCTTATATTGTTCTATAGATCTCTTTTCAAATTTTGTAGTAGCTGAATCATCTATGAATACAATTCTATTCTCTTTTGGGAAAGGTGAGCTATAGCTCTTTATTATTGCATCTTTAATACCAAAAAGATCTCTATACATCTCTAGTGGTAATAATGTGCCACTCATAAATACATTTGAATAAAATTCTTTAATCTTATCAATAACATCTTTAGGATAGAGCGATATTATAGATAATTTTATACTTTCTCTATCTTTTGTTATTACTTTTATTATAGATTCATCCTCTATTAAGACATTAGAGAGAAATTTAGCAATGTGGAAAAGATAAGATCTCTTTGCCTTTTTGTTTATTATATATTCTGTTGCTGCTCTTTCTAATTCTTCTATTATCTCATCTAGATTCTCTTTTAGAGTATCTGGAATATCGTTATTATAAACAAGTGCTTCTTTTTTATTTTCAAGCTTTTTTTCGCTTAGCTCATTTAGCATAAATTCTAAGTATGATAAATCAATATTATTTTTTATTTCTAGTAATTCGCTTTTAGCCTTTTTTATCATATTTGTGCTAAGAGTCCTCTTCATGTACTCATTTGCAATTTCATTTATATTATGTGCCTCATCCCATATAGCTATTGTAGATCCAACATCTAATGCAACTCTCTTTGAGAACAAACCCATTATATATGTATTTATTATATGGCCATAATCAGCTATTATTACATCAGCCTTTTTGGCAAGATTGGTGGCTAGTTCATATGCACATAAGCCATTTTTAAATGCAACATCAAAGAAGTTGTTATGTCCTAGCGATGTATATTTTGAAAATTTATCTAAATCAATATCTTTTATATTATTGAAATAAATACACTTTTTATGCTTTATAAGTTCTTCGCATGCTTTATAAAATATATCACTCTCTAATGAATTGGCTTCTGGATTTGTACATAATTCTTTTTTGCTTATCAAATCAACAAATTTTATATCTAAATTATATTTTTCGTTTATTCCATTTAATGCCTCCACTACTATATTATGTTGCGATTTTTTAGGGGTTAGAAATAATACCCTAAGATTATTTTCTAAAGCAAATCTTAAAGAACTTGCTAAAGCAGCATCTGTCTTTCCTATTCCTGTAGGTGCATTTATTAGAATAGATTTTTTCTCTTTTAATGCATTGTAGATATCTTTAATCATATCCTCTTGAAACGGTCTTGCTTTATTAAATCTCAATAGAAAATCCACAAATAATATATAAATTTAAGAATTTTTAATTCTTCCCAAAATAATTTGAATTTTGTTTAGCTTTTATTAAAATTGCTAAATTTACTTTGTTCTTATTTATTTAAGGAAATCTTTTTAAATTCTTTTATTTTTAAAACTTCAAGGTGAAAAGATGGAACCTAAAGGAGGTGGCTAAATTAATTTCTTTAATAATTCTTTGATTTCTCTTCTTGATGTTC
>JAGDXY010000019.1 GCA_023256495.1 Microcaldota archaeon | reverse complement strand
ATGGAAATGCAAATGATTATAGTGGAAATGGTAATAATGGACAAGCAAACAATATAATATGGATTTCTACTTGGGAAAATGGCTATAGTCCACCATAAGCTTTAGCGAAAAAATTAAAATATAGTTTTGAGAAATTTGATTTATATGATAAAATCACTTGAGCTATTTAATTGGCGCTCTCATGGCCATTCAAAAATTGAATTTTCTAAAGGTAATAATATAATAATCGGTAATATGGGTTCTGGAAAGACATCAATAATGGATGCTATTTCATTTGCTCTTTTTGGAAAGGCACCTAATATAACAAAGAATATGGATGCAATTAAAAATAGGCCTAGACAAGAAAGAAGTGCAAAAGTAATAATAGAGATTGAAATAAGCAAAGATATATATAAAATTGAGAGAGAAATTAAGATGATTTCAGAAAATTCTACATCAGTAAGTGCTACTCTTACAAAAAACAATCTATATGTAACTTCACAGCCAGAGAGAGTAAATGAAGAAGTAGAAAGAATACTAAATATAGATTATGACACATTTTCTAAAGTAATCTATTCTGTTCAAAATCAACTAGATTATATACTTGAATTACAACCATCTAAAAGAAAAGAGCTGATAGATAGTCTAATTGGTTTAGATAGATTTTCAAACGCAATAGATAATACAACTAGCGCTATAAACAAAGCAAAAGACCAAAGAATTGGTCTAGAAAATGCATTAAAAGGGATTGATATAGAAGCAAGAAAGAAAAGAAAAGAAGAGATAGAAAAGGAACTAGCAAATCTAGCAATAGATCTAGAAAAGAATGAAAAAGAACTAATTGAAGTAAAAGATAATATAGAAAAAATCAAGAATGAAATAGAAAAAATGAAAAAAGATATAGAGAAAAAAGAGATGCTAAGCAAAGAGATACAAACAATTAGCGGCAAAATAGATATGATAAGAAACAATTTAGAGAAAGCGGAACCATTACTAAAAGAAGAGGCAAGTATTAACAGTAAAAAAGCTGAATTAGAAAATAAAAAGAATATACTTGTTGAAAAAGAGAATAAATTAAATGAGGAAATAAGTAGGTTAAGCAATGAAGAAATAAAAATGAAGAATCAAGAAAGCGAATATGAAAGAAAAACAAAAGAAAGAGAGCTCATACTAAATGAAATGAAAAATGAGAAGATTGAAGAACTAGAAAATAAGTTAAATGAATTAAAGAATAGAAAAGAGGCATTGACAAATGAAATAGCAGAGAGGAGCAACGATCTAAAAAATAATGAAAAATGGTTAAATGAGCTAGAAAACGAAGAAAAGAATATATGCCCTGTTTGTGAAAGGGAATTGAATGAAGAAGAAAGAAATTTAATTATAAAGAGAAGAAAGGAGAGAATAGATGAAATAAAGAATATGCTAAGCAAATATGAAAATGAAATTATAGATGTAAATAAAATGATAAATGAAAACGAAAATAATATAAAAAGAATAAAGTTATTAGAAGAAAAGCTCAAGCTCTATGATACAAGTAATATAAATATAGATGAAATAAGGAATAAGATTAAAGAATTGAATGAAGAAAAGGAGCAATTAAACAAAGAAAAGCTAGAAATAGCAAAAGAAAGAGATCAACTAGAGAGTGAGATAAGAGAGCTACTGATAAAGATAAAAGAGATAAATAGATTAAAAGAAGATATTGCTTTATTAAATGATTTGAATAGAAAGATTGAAGAGAAGAATAAAGAGCTAAATCAAATAACAACAACAAAAGATATGCTTAACGAAAGAAATGAGATTTTGATGAATTATAATGAAAAGCGTGCAACCATAGAAAATAGCATAGAATTTATAAAAAAGGAAAAAAGCGAGAAAGAGAAGAACTTAAATGAGATAATAGATGAAATAAATAGATTTGAATATAATAAAGAAAAGATCAAAAAATATAATCAATTAGAAAATCTTCTTATTAAATTTAGAGATGCTCTGATAAATACACAAGTAGAGACTAGAAGACGTTTAGTGGGAGCAATAAACGATTATATGAAGAAAATCTGGTTTAATCTTTATCCATATTCTGAATATAATGATATAAAATTAGAACCTACAGATAAAGATTATATTCTACAAGTAAAGATTGTTAGAGAAGGTAAAGAGATATGGATTGATTTAAATAATGCTAGTGGTGGTGAGAAAAGCATTGCATGCTTATCATTAAGAATAGCATTAGCAATGGTGCTTGTACCAAATCTTAAATGGATCATATTAGATGAGCCAACACATAATATAGATGAAAATGGATTAAACAAATTTGTAAATATGATATCTGAAACATTGCCAAATGTAGTTGAGCAAGTATTTATTATAACTCATGACGAAATATTAAAACAGGTAGCAAATGCAAGGATATATCAGTTAAAGAAGGATAAAGAAACAATAATAGAAGAAATCTAAAACTTTTTGATTAGTGACAAATCTTCTTTTAATATATTGTAATACTTTTTAAATCTAAGAGCAGAAGCAGGATGTATAGTAACAATATAAGCAATAGAGTCTTTCTCAACGATCTTGCCATGATTAATTAATACATTATCAAAGCCCAATAAAGTAGTTGTAGCTATGTTACCCAAAAGCACTATCGCTTTTGGCTTTACTATATTTATCTGATCTATAAGGAATGGCTTGCATAGATCTATATATCTTTTGCTTGGTACTGCATTATTGAATGGAAAAAATTGAACTACACTAGTTATATAAAAATCACTTCTCTTTAATCCAATTTCTTCTATTATCTTATTTAGCAATCTACCGCTTCTTCCAACAAAAGGCCTTAATTTTATATCTTCTTCTCTTCCTGGAGCTTGTCCTATAAGCATGTATCTAGCATTCAATGGACCTTCTCCAGGAACAAAATTTCTACTAAGATCCCATTCATATTTCTCAGGAAGCATTCTATATTGATCATTAAGATCTTTTATTGCTAGAAACTTAGTTAGATATTCGTTGACTTTAGGCAATATTTCAAGCCAATTTTTGTATGTTCTAGGATCATTAAGCAGTTCATCAAAACTAAGCCACAAAAAACCTGCATGCTCTTTGCTTATTTTTATGTTTTCATCTTCAACAATAGAAAGAAATGCAGTAACAATTTTTTTGCCATGTCTTTTTTCATATTCATAGCTGACAGAAAAATACGGTATTGGCTTTATTTCTAAACCTGTTTCTTCTTTTGCCTCTCTTATTGCAGTATCAATTGGCTTTTCATCATCTTTTTTGCCTCCTTTTGGAATATCAAACGTGTTATTTTCTTTTAGAAGGATAAGATATTTCATAAATTTTATATTAAATACAAAAGACCCATATGAATATTCCATTAAACCACATCTTTTGCAATACAGAATTGCTTAATGAGTGTTGTATTAGGCTTAAAGAGATTAAATGCATAAGTATATAGATAATTTATATTGCATGTAGCATTTGTTGAATTAAATGGATATATCAAATATATATCTACTATTGATGTTCTATAACCAATTCTAATTGGTCTTCTATAATAAACTAGATTATATGTTTTATTGTATGAGCTTAAAGATAAAACGTTGAATAATGTGCCATTATAATAAATATATGAGCTGCTTAGTAATTTGTTTGATGATTCAAAGTTTGATAATAGATTAGTATATGAAATATAGAGAAGATAAGAATTGTTATCATTTCTATAATTTATGAGCAAACTATTGTTTGCTAATGGTGCATACTCAAAAAATAATGAATGATTGGTAAGCAGACTTGCTACATCATATGCAATGTTTTTGTTTGATAGGTTAAATATTGTATAGTTTAAAAGATATATTGAGCTAAATGAATTTACATAAGCTATATCTATATTAAAAATTAATATAATTAATGAAAATATTAAACCAAATACAAATGCTCTATTTAATTCAAATTTTCTTTTTGCTGCAGTTTTGAACTTAAGATGGAATGGCTTAAATGAAAGTATTAAGACTATTATAATGCTCAAATAAAAGATTATTTGACCAAAATATTCATGCACTAATAATATATTGCTTATATTATTGCTTATATTCTCATAATCAAACAAAACACCATATGCAATCAGGTATAATCTAAATAAATTTAAAAGGAATAAGATAACAATCGCTATAATAACAAGATATAATTTTTTTAATCTATCTTCATTAAATACTTCAAATATTCCAATAAAGAATAAAAATAATGCTATAAAGAAACCAAGATTAACGCAACTTATCCCTATATCAGCTGTATTATTGCCCAAAGAGATAGAGGTATTATTTAAATTAACATTGCTATTTGATAGATGTAAAAGATCAAAGACAATAATAGAATTAATATATGCAAAATCTGGATTTAATGCAAGAACATAAAGTAATAGCATTGGAGAAGCAAAAAGTGATATTATTATTAGAGTTTTAAACTTATTTATATTCCTTCTTCCATAAAATAAAAATATTATACTAAACAAAAATATAGGATAGATTAGCATATATATCTTATATGAAAAGAAGAGAAAAGAGAAGTAAAATCTAGAGATAAATAATATAATAATATAGAAAGCAAAGAATAGAAAAGATAGCATATAGTCTAATTTATCTATTTTTACCTTTTCTATGAAAATAGAAAGGAATGCTAAGAATGGCAATAATAGCAAAGGTATTATTACATAGGTTGTTCCATCAATATCGCTTATATAGAAAGGGGTTGAAATAAAAACAGGTATAAGAGTAATTAATACAATTAATGCAAACAAAGAAGAATACAAAAGATTATCTATTTTCATAAGATCAGCCGATATGAGTCTAATCATCTATTCATTAGTTACTCTTTTCATCATCTAAAAGATATTTTTTAGATAAAAGTATTTATTTGTTTATATAGTTTTAAATTAGATGCAAAAATATAGGTTTCTAGATCATATAGGAGAAGTAGAGTTCAATGCATATGGAAAAGATGAAAAAGAAGCGATAGAAAATGCTTTTTGTGCTATTCGAGATACTATGTTCAAAAAAACAAGAATAAAGCCTAATAAAAAGATTGTAATAAAGCAAAATGGCTATGACAAAAATGATACAATATGGAAGTTTCTCGAAAAGATAATAGAGATAATCTACACAAAAAGGATCTTTCCAATAAAATTAAAGATAAGAGAATTAAGAGATAATTATATAGAAGGTTTATTATTCTATGTAGAAGATGTTTCTTACCAAATAGATGAGATAAAAGCTATATCTCCTAGCAATCTCTTTATAAAAAAGAAGAATAATAGATATATATTGCATGTCATAGCCGATGTATAAAAAATTTATTAATATTGCTTTATTAAATAGATTGATTAAAATGAGAGAAAGAGTTGTTACTGGTATAAAAAATCTAGATAATATGCTTTATGGAGGTATACCACTAGGAAACCAGGTAGTATTAGCAGGTGGCCCTGGCTCAGGAAAAACACTGCTTTCTTTTGAGTATCTTTACCACGGAGCTGAGAGAAATGAAAGAGGTGTTTTATTTTCTTTAGAAGAGGATAAAGATATGATAATAGAGAATGCAAAATCAGCATTTACTGAATTTACAAAAATTGATGAATTTGTAAATAACGGCTTAGTAAACATTATAGGTACGGAAGAGACACAAGATTATATGAGAAGAGATAGCAATAGTGGTTCATTTAATTTTGGCGATATGGTATCGCAAATCGTTGGTTTTGTAGAAGCAAAACACATTAATAGAGTAGTATTAGATTCTATCTCAACAATAAAGTTATTAATAAAAGATTCTCTTGAATATAGGAATCTTACTCTAGGTTTAGTAAGATTATTAAGAAGAGCAAAAGCTACATCGATAATGACTACAGAGCTAGAAAATCCAAAAGAGGAGCAATTAATCTTTCAACCAGAATTCTTTATGTATGATGGTATAATAGCGCTTTATTTTTCAGGTTCTGGAAGCAATATAATACAGACTTTAGAGGTAGTAAAGATGAGAGGTAGCAATCATAGCTTTGCCATAGCACCTTATGAGATAACATCGCATGGTATTAATATTATAAATATTCCGGATATTAGGTGAAATTATGGAAACAACAGGCATTACAAAAAGAGTAAGAACAGGTATATTTGGTTTAGATAAAATGATAAGTGGTGGCATTCCAGCTGGTTCTCAAGTACTTGTCATTGGAATGCCAGGTAGTGGAAAAACATTACTTAGTTTAGAAATTTTATATCATAATGCTAAGCTAGAAGTACCAAGCACATTTATAACAACAGAGGAGCTAAAAGATTCAATAATAGACAATATAGAAAATGTCTTCTATGCATTCGAAGATTATATAGATATAATAGAAAAAAATACAATACAAATATTACATAAGCCTATAATAGATGATTTTAAATCAAAAGAGAATTTTCAGAAATTCATAGCTGGTGATATAATAAATGCATTAGATTCAAATAAATCAAAGATTGTTGTATTTGATTCAATAAGCTCTCTTAGATCTGTTGTTGAAGATGATAGGACATTTAGCAAATATGTTACATACACAACTGAGATTTTTAGAGATTATGGCATAACTTCATTAATAACAATGGAAGTAAGTGATTTAGATATGAGCACTAATAAAACTGGTTTATATAGCACTTCTATGTTTGATGGTATATTTAGACTAGGCATTAAGGATGTTAGTGGGACAGCACAATATATCATAGAAATACCAAAGTTAAGAAATACAGCACATAGATTATCTGGTGCACCATTCCAAATTACAGAAAAAGGATTTGATATATTAGCAGATTAGTGGTTTTATGGAAGGAGAAACGCTACAGGGATTTCTACAAAAGGCCGTTGAATTAGCAGCAGCTACTGTTAAATATTTATTAGGAAAGGAAATGGAGAGAGGCATACAAAACATAAATAAGCTAGTACCGATGGAATATACAAACCAATTATTACCTTATTTCATTGCCGCAGGTATAATGGATCTTACTGGCAAAGATATATCAAAAAATAATATACAAAGATTGTTTGTTGCAGCAAACAAAGAGCCAAATAGAATCATATTAGAAGGTATTGGATTATTGCATTATAAAAACCATCTTGTCTATATATTAGGAATTGTCTTTCTAGTATCTTTGGAAAAAGAAGTAAATATGGAGGATCTATTAAATGTAGCAATGGCTTTAGATATAGACCCTGATATAGAAGTTGCAAGAGAAGCAGTAAAGATATATAATGAACTTGCACCCACTGTCGGATTTAAGACAATACCAGAGATATAAATTTATTAGTTATAAATTAAATTATTTCTATTACATTATCTTCTTCTTTAACTGGTTCTAGGCATTTTACATTGCTTTTATTTCTATTCTTTAATACCATTCTTAATAGATCAACGTTAGCTGTTATTAAAAATACACCCATTAACCCTAAAGAGGATAAAGCTAAAACGTTGGATATTATAGAAGGTATTATAATAGAAGATCCTAATAGAGAAGCGAGTGTATTTAATACCTTTATTACTCCAATACTAAAAAAAAGGGCTACACCCGCTGTTGCAATGCCTTTTATAAATTCAGTGGAAGATTTTTTATCATTAGTTTCTTGAACATTTTTTCTAAGAATATCATTAAGTTGGGTATTATTACATTCTACCTCTCTAAATCTCATAACTTCATCATTTGAATTTATTACTATATACTCTTCTTTGCCTTTACTCTTTAAGACCATAATATCACAAAGAATAATTGTAATTTTTATTATATTTAAACGTTTCTACTAAATGAAGATAAAATAAACAATTAGACAAAATAAAGAATGAAAATTTTTAGTATTTAAACTTCTATTTTTATTCTCTATTATTTTCTGATACAAATATACAAAACTTAAAATCTAATATTCCCTACGAATTTATTTGTTGGTTCCTTTCGAATTGATGCCTACTTAGTTTG